>SBAV01000168.1 GCA_005239965.1 Methylobacter tundripaludum | reverse complement strand
TGAGGGGAAATTTAAGCTGTTGGTTTTATTCTCCTCACCCCAGCCCTCTCCAGCAGGAGAGGGAGCTTTCTTGCTTAACTTAATGGCAGTGACCAACGATAGGGGTAAGGCAACTATCATCCTTTTCATGTGATTGTTCGTATCCTATTGATTATATTGCTGTACGCCGTTACCCTTAAATACTAACCTCACGGCTTAACGCCTCAGTAATCCATTGGTTTAGGCTTTTGCCTTGCGCCGTGGCCATGCTAACAATAGTTGCATGCAAATGCGCCGGGATACGGACATTGAATTTACCGGAAAATGTTTTACGGGGTTCTATACCCTGCTCTCTGCACACGTCTATAAACACCTTAAGAGAAATCTCCCCTTCGCGCTTAAGGCCTTCAACATCGGTAGCGTAGAAATCTGCACCACCATTCAGATCAACAAATTCCCCCCTGAACAAGGCAATATCGGGATCATAGGAAATCACCGCTTTGTAACCTTGAATATCCATTAGGTTGATCATGGGCTTACCTCATTGTCACTTAACCATTTTCGGATTGATACTATAGCGCCCTTATCGGTATTAGGCGAGGGATGGGGCCGATGAAATACCCGTACCTCACCAAAGAGTACAATGCTACGCATGAACCTTCACGCTCGCTAATAACGGCCCCTAAATCCGCAAGCAACGCCTCAATATCACGCCATTGAACATTAGCACTGACAGGATGGGCAAAAATTGCTTCAAGGATTTTTTGGTGTTTACGCTTCATGAGCTACATAGTACTGAAAATAAGTACCACTATAAAGGTGTTTTTTGTGGGCAATTTGCCTGTAAAACCTATCCACCACCTACTTCCAAAACCACCGTATATTCATGGTCGCCCGACAGCAATTCCAACACCTTATGGCCATTGATACGGCACCAGGTCGGAATATCCTGCATCACGCCAGGATCAGTACAGATTACTTCCAACTGGTCGCCAACTTGCATTTGCTTGACCTTATCCTGAGTACGAATCACTGGTAAAGGACACAGCAAACGCCGTGCATTGAGGATTTCCCTTTTCATATAAACCACGCTTTGGGCATATCCTGCTCAAGAATGGGCTTAACGTGCAAAGTACGTTCAGAACCATCCTGATACGCGACATTGATTTCAACCTGCTCGGCATCGCGGCCTTGACCATAACGCGCGGTGATGCTGGCCGCCAGGTACAAATCTTCAGCGGAAGGCGCGCCGTCAATCAACACCAAAGGCCCGATATGGCTGACGCTGCTCATGCTGACATACTCTTTCATATAGCCTTGCAGAAAACGTCCCTCACCTTCTTCACGCGCAATAATCATCTTGTAATGTGCTTGCGGCCGGATATGCCTGCCGACTTTTAACAGCATCACATCATCCAGCTCATAATCCCTGCTGTTTCGTGCTTGCCACAAATCGACCAGTTTCGCCGAATAGTTTTTGTCGGTCAAAAAACAGCAGCCTCCGGCAGGCTGCGAATAATCATCAATACCAAATGCCTTGGCCATCGCCATCTGCGGTTTACGTGACCGTCCGGTAATATCGTGCAGTTTTTCCCGATCCACCCAGCCTTCACGTTCCGGCAAGGTGGCGGGTAAATTTTTGGCACACAAAGGCCGTAGCAGCAAGTCGCCTGCGCCAGATTCTTTGGAAACAATTGGCATGGTGGCTTTGCGTTGCGACATCGGTCTTTGGCCGATGACTTCGCCGGTAATGATAAAGTCAAAACCGTTTTCAGCGATCCATTGCCTGGCTTTGTTGACCATAAAAATCTTGCAATCCAGACAAGGATTCATGTGTTGGCCATAACCGTGCTTGGGGTTTAGCAGAACATTTTTGTATTCCTCAATCACATCAACAATATGTAATTTAATGCCGAGTTGCTCGGCCACCCACAGAGAGTTATTGCGCTTGGGCTTGGCTTTATCTTTTTCTCGAATGGCATGGGTATGGCCTTCCACGCAAAAACCGGTAAAAAAGTTGATACCTTCAACGTGTATGCCTTGCTCCTGTATGGTTTTTGCCGCCAGCATTGAATCCAGGCCACCTGAAATCAATGCTACCGCCTTTCTCTGTTTGCTCATTTTACCCAAACGATTTTAAAAACTGGGCATTATACCCGAAGACTACCTAAAAATTTGCCAATATACCCGCCAATCCACTTGACAATGCAAATGATAATTATTATCATTTGAGTCAAATACAGATTAATCCACTTTTTACATGGAAAATAACTTGGTTCATATCGCCATCTCACCCAAAGTGTTAGCCTCTTTGATTGAGCGCGAACACCTTCATGTTGTGGACTTTAGATGCTTGAATGCTGCTGCAAAAAAAACAGTCTGGACATTATTGCTATCTGCCCTGCAATCAGCACCAAGGCAACAAATTCAATCAGGTAAAACACATCATGACTGAGAGGGATACGCACAGAATGCTGTTAATGGCCATCGAATGCCTAATAGATCAATATAACTTTTTACAAATGCCTTGCATCGCTTTGCAGATTTCTCGGCATTACCGCTTGCTTGCCAATTTAGTGGTATCGCCTAAAAAACAGCGGCGGTACACGAGGCGTGCAAAATCATGGCTTGCTTACTATATAAAAAATAATAAGCATCCACAAAAACTACAAAATCAACTTGATGATTTTGTTTGGCTTCATGAATTTTTTAGCTTATTTGGCTTACAAGGAAAAGACAGTGGAACAGCAACTAGATCGCCCCGAACTACCTGCAACAGAAACAAAAACTGATGTGTTGTCATTTGTTAAATTACATTCAACCCTCTGCTTTTTAATGACGCGCTTTCATAAGGATCAATCTCCTCAACTCGCTCAATTTATTGTCAGGCATATTCGCTTAGTAATTGATCATCCTGATGTAATCGATTCTGACAGTGCCAGAAATCTGTATTTAGGACTACTCCAGCAATGGCAATACATAACCGCAACCTTACTGGAACAAAAGCGAATTCTTTCAAAAGATGGAAAAACCACCCATTAATACACGCCGTCTCAATCACTAAAAGTAAAAATTTATGAATAACAAAAACTGTGTACACGAATGTTTAGCCGCGACCGAGTTTGGACAAGTCGTTATTTGCAAAGAATGCGGAAGGGTGAATTTACTCTTGCAAAATATGTCCTTGCACTTCAGCGTGGAAGCGTTCATAGGTGTTGCCAATACCCTAAACGAAGCGTCTGGGAAAATCATGGCTACTGCACAAAAGGCTACGCGACCGCCACCCTTAAAAATTGTTAAGCATTAACATTTACAAATTCTCGAGCATATAGAATGCTGGCCAGGGCTTAAGCGGGTAACGCTCCGCAAGCATCAACCTCTCTAAGCCTAAGTCTTGATCAGCATTCTATATGTTCGCACTCAGAATTCGAAAATGGATTCATTTGTACTAAAAGCCGTCTGGGAAAATTATCCACACAAGCAGATGTTATTTTTAGCGCAAAGACTGTCTCATTTTCAACTTTAATCTTTTAGGGTACTACGTTGATTTTTTGCCTTGACAATAATAATGAGAATCATTATTATTTGTATTAACTTAAAATAATTGATAACGCGTTTTAATATGTATTTATCAACTACCCAAGTTAAATTGTAACTCCGCCCGTGCATGTCATTTCGACCGCACAACAACTTTACAGGAATTCAAAAATGATTAGCCAAAAACGTTTTTCATTAACAACTGTTTCACATCTTTGCCTTGCTTTAACTGCAAGCAATTTTTTGTATACGCCGACTGCATCAGCTAACAACAGTTATGAAGTCACTACCTTAAAATCCTTCTCACCATTTATTACTGCATGGCAAAACGCAATTGCCAAAAAAAACATACCGGCGGCTAAACAAGCAGAGGAACGGTATGAAGCCAAATGGCAAGGTTTAGAGGTGTATGTTAATCACAGGTCATTACCCCTTTATATAGATATGGAGGTTGATACTCAGTTCGCAATGAGGGATGAACTCGAAAAAGCAAAACCAGATTTTTCTTTGCTTAAGAAGCTAAGTGTTCATTTAAAAGAAGATTTAAACGCATCAATTCAAATGGCACAATCTGGCCCCAATATAAGCCCCTTATTTAAGGATCTAGTGTCGTTGCGAGAATTAAGAGGCAAGTCGCTCAACATAGCTAGAAAAGCGCTGTCATCAAATTCGCCAGACATTGCCAAAGCTAAATCCAGCTTTTTAATTTTCAAAGAAGGTTTCCCTGCCATAGCTTCTTTAATCGATGCTCGCTCCCTTACTGCCGGTGATGAAATTCAAACGGCAATAGATGCTGCGGATAAAGTATTCTCTAATCCTAACGCCACTATTGAGCAAATAACCGCTGCAAATGATAAGTTAGTTAACCGTTACGGCTTTGGTGTAAATCTTCTGAATGCTGCCGCTAGAACTGCTAATTTAAAAAAACTCGCCATTACTGATTCGGATAAGAAAAACCTGACTCAGCTCCATGTGATCAAGTTATCACTAATAAAAAATTTGCCTGCGGCAGGTGAAACTGGATCTAATTC
>SBAV01000209.1 GCA_005239965.1 Methylobacter tundripaludum | reverse complement strand
GTCTGGTGTTGGCGGCGATCCGGTTTTTTTCCCGAATGCCCCCCTCCCAACATCGTGGATTTGGTCATCGACTCCAAGTGCTGGCAATAACATCGGTGTATGGATTGCGAGACTTAATGGGGGCATCTACGGAATCCCCAAAAATACTGTCTATAATAATCCGGTTTTGTTGGTTCGTGGGAGGCAGTAATTTTGAGTTTTGTGGGTATATATTTAAAAAGCCAGGAGTAGAGCCATGTCAAAATTTATCCAAACGTTGGTGCTGTTAACATTGTTGCCCATCATGGCTAGGGCTGCCCAGCTTTGCAAACCTTTGAATATCGCCGCTACCACACCCACCAGCCAGTTCATTGATAATCGCAATGGTACTGTGACGGACAGCAAAACTAGCCTGATGTGGAAAAAATGCAGTGAGGGTCAAAATTGGAACGGCACGACCTGTGTTGGTAGTGCTTCAAGCTATACGTGGCAAGAAGCCTTGCAAAAGGCGCAGGCTGTCAATGCCGCTGGCGGTTTCGTTGGCAAGACTGATTGGCGCGTGCCCAACCGTAATGAATTGCGCTCCATTATCGAAAGACAATGCTATAAATCTGCCATTAACCTGACGATATTTCCTAATACTCTGTATGCATGGTCATTTTGGTGGTCGTCATCCCCGTTGTCGGACCGATTATTGTCTAGTGACACCGATTATGCATGGGCTATCGCCTTTGGTAGTAGCGGTTCTGATTGGGCGTACTATAGAAGTAGTAAATACAAAGTCCGGTTAGTTCGTGGCGGACAGTGATTTTGTTTTTTATTTCATTCTTATAGCTTGCCTCACGGCGATTAAGTTATAGCGATAACTTTGCGTATCTTTTTGGGGTTTGAACTAATGTAATAAGTATCACGGCGCTTGTACACGACTTCAGCACTCCCCGATTATTTTCAGATATAATTAGCGCACTCGTTTACATTTTGTGCCATTAATAACATTACCCCTCGTGTCCAAAAAAAAGACCCCAAGCTTTGAAGACTCGCTGGCAGAACTGGAACAACTGGTCAGCCTGCTAGAACAAGACAATATTTCCCTGGAAGATTCACTGAAATCTTTTGAACGTGGTGTTAACCTCACCCGTGAGTGCCAAAAAGCCTTGCAGGATGCAGAACAAAAAATACAAATATTAATCACCAAAAATGGCACTCCCACTCTGGAACCCTACACCGATGAATAGCGCGTTAGAACAATACCTTAAATCTTGCCAAGCCCGCGTTGAAAAAGCTTTGGAAGCAAGACTGCCCAGCAACAACATACTGCCGCAAAAACTGCATGAAGCCATGCGCTACAGCGTGCTGAATGGTGGTAAGCGTATGCGTCCGTTATTGGCCTACTGTACCGGCAAAACCTTGGACATTGATCCTGAAAAGCTGGACGGCGTGGCCTGTGCGGTTGAATTTATCCATGTCTACTCCTTAATCCATGACGATCTTCCGGCTATGGATGATGATGACTTACGGCGCGGCAAACCCACCTGTCATAAAGCTTACGATGAGGCGACCGCTATTTTGGCTGGCGATGGTTTGCAGGCATTGGCTTTTGAAATATTGGCTCATGACCCTGAAATTACCGCATCACCCGAAGCGCGTTTAAAGATGATTACGATGTTGGCGAAAGCCAGCGGTTCTCAAGGGATGGTAGGCGGGCAGGCGATAGATCTGGAATCCGTAGGACGGCAGCTTAATTTGCCCGAGCTGGAAAACATGCACATCCATAAAACCGGCGCATTGATTCGTGCCAGTGTTAACCTGGCGACTTTGGCCAAGGCGGATGTCGATCCAAATATTGCTACCAAACTGGATCACTATGCCAAATGTATTGGCCTGTCTTTTCAGGTTAAGGATGACATTCTGGATGAAGAAAGCGATACGACCACCCTCGGCAAAACCCAGGGTAAGGACAAGGACAATAACAAGCCCACTTACCCAGCATTATTGGGCTTAGCCGGTGCCAAACAGAAAGCACAGGAATTACACGAAAAAGCCATTGAAAGCCTGAGTATTTTCGGTGCAGAAGCGGATTTATTGCGGGAGTTGTCGCTGTATATCATTCAGCGTAATCATTGATGACGACGTTTCTAATCTGGATATTGTGAATAGGTTGCTAATAGGAAGGAGCGTTCGTGGAAAATTATCACCATATTTTAGTTGCAGTCGATTACTCGGAGCATTGCCGCTTCGTGGCAGAAAAAGCCAGGCGGTTGGCGAGTCTGTATCAGGCAAAACTAAGCCTTGTCCATATTCTGGATAATATCCCGATGCCGCAAGCGCAATATGGAACCGTGATTCCTTTGCATCAAAAATCGGATAATGAGCCACTGGAGTCAGAAAAATCCAAATTACTGCGACTTGGCAAGGAATTAGGGATTTCTGCAGAAAACTGTTGGCTGGTTTGGGGCTTGCCGACACGCGAAATTACCTCTTTTGCCGGGCAAATAAACGTGGATCTTATCGTTGTAGGATCGCATGGCCGTCATGGGATTGCCTTGTTGTTGGGTTCTACCGCCAATGGCGTTTTACATCATGCCCAATGCGATGTGCTTTCGGTTCGTTTGAAAGATGGATTGAACTAAGATAACCTGCTGTCTGAATAATCAGACAAAGGCGCAGGTATCGTCATGAAATACTCCCTAAACACCCAAATATTCATCGCGGTTATCGCCAGTATTATTTGCGGTCTGATGTTGCAATGGCTCGGCATGGAAGCCGCCATTTACAAAAAAGCCATTTTTGTATGCGACATTATCGGCAACACCTTTGTCGATTTGCTGAAAATGATCCTGATTCCACTGGTGTTTACCTCAATTACGGTGGGCGTGGCGCATCTGCGGCATCACAGCAATATGCACCAGGTCTGGAAAACCACCCTGGTGTTTTTTCTGTTTACCGCATCGTTGGCCGTATTGCTCGGACTTAGCGCATCGAATCTGTTTCATCTTGGCGCTGGCCTGGATATCCATTTGTTTGATGCCGAACTTCAAAAATTTAGCGCCAAGAGTTTAACGTTACAGGAATTCACTGCGCATTTTTTCCACAGCCTGTTTATCAATCCACTGTCCGCCATGGTAAATGGCGATATTCTTGCCGTGGTGATTTTTGCCTTATTTTTGGGCATTGCGCTTATTGTTCTGGCGGAAAAAGCACAAACTATCTTAAATATGACCGAAGAATTTCTGGCCATCATCATGCTGATTGTCAACTGGATTATGAAAGTTGCGCCATTGGGAATATTCGCGTTATTGGCCAAACTGGTCGCCACCCAGAATATTGCATTGTTAAGCACGCTTGCCAAATTTATTGTTGTGGTTATTGGCACGACGCTGTTTCATGGTTTTGTGGTGTTGCCGTTGGTGCTATTTGCCATCACCCGCATTTCGCCAGCGTTCTTTTTCAAGGGCGCACGAGAATCGCTGGTTACCGCATTTGCCACCAGTTCCAGCT
>SBAV01000344.1 GCA_005239965.1 Methylobacter tundripaludum | reverse complement strand
CCGATTGATTTTAGAAATGGCAGACTGCTTAATCCAAAATTTTCAAAAAGCAGTCTTAAGGAAAATCAGTTCATTACAGAAAAAAGTCGAACACGGCGTAAAAAATAACAATTCCGGATAATTTTTCGCCATTGAAACCACCGTATCGAGATATTGTGGCTGGTACCAGTCATCGGCATCTAAAAAGCACACCAAATCACCTTGCGCCAATTCAATTCCCCGATTTCTGGCCTGCGACACCCCGCATTAGGTTGCTGAACCAATGTGACTCGATTGTCTTTAATAGCCCGCACACAGTCAGCGCCACCATCATCAGAACCATCATCAACAACAATCACTTCGAAATTCTGATACGTCTGATTCAATATTGATTGCAATGCTTCTTCAATAAAATCAGCCTTGTTATACAGCGGTATAATGATTGAACATAACATAAAGAAAACTACCTTAACAAAATAGGTTATTTCTGATTTAGCAACACGCATAAAATAACTTGAACAACCTTAGGGGCGATTTTAATCGCACAGGGCGAATGAATTCGCCTCCCCCCGCTAAAGGCCTTAAATTTGTTAATATGTACTTATTCACCTCCCCCCTTGAAAAGGGGGGATTTGAGGGGGATTTTGTCATAAAACCTCCCCTAACCCCTCCTTTTCAAAGAGGGGGATTGAATAATTACGTTAATATTATTTCATGCACGTTCCTTAGAAACCAGAATAGGAACCTTAGAATTAGCCTCATCCTTATGCAGCGCCGAAAAATGTGATGCAATCACCATCAAAATAAGGATGTGTGTGAGTTCAGATGGCCCATAATAACCCACCATTGTTAATGGCACCTCGCTCACTGAGCGAAATAACAACATCAAAAAAAAGGCTAACGTTAATCCTTGGCTGACGCGCACTGTTTTCATTACGAACCAGAACAACGTCAAAACGTACACAAAAAGCCCAACAACGCCAACAATGCCGGCACTGGCCAAGGTCTGGTAAAACTGACTGTGTGCCGTTACTGCCGCAGGAATACCTATTCTTGCGCGGTGGGCATCATTCCAAATCGTCAATCCGTAACCAAACAAGGGGTTGCGATTCCACTCCCGGACCGCAACCGCCCAAATCTCATTTCTACCGGTCATCGACATCAAATCTGCGCCTGCCTGGGTCACAAAAAACGAACTCAAGGGATTACCGGTTGGCCCGAACATAATAATAAGGGCAATTGCCGTCACAAAAACCATTGCCAAACTCAAAAAAGTTACCAGAAGAATAGGGCGCCTAAAATCGAAAAAATAACCTTTTAAAAATGCGCCATAACGAAAATAAACCAGACAAGGCATACTCAATAAAAAGCAAATCCAGCTGGTTTTTGATTGCGCCGCAATTAACGTTGCAATACCAATAAACCACGCCAACCGATTGAGCCAGACCCTGGAGTAGGGCCTGCTCCATAAACACAATAAAAATACCACCGTCAATGGACCCAAGGTATTGGCATGACTGGTTAAGCCAAAATAACGCACCGTTAATCCAGGAATCAAGCCTTCGTTGTAATTTATGCTCAGTACCAGCTGGGGATTTATCAACAAAAACAATGCGCTCAAAAGCAAACACCACATAAGTGATGTACGGGCAGATCGAATAGCCACATCACCTTCTGCCTCGGTAAATAACAACGCTGCGATCCCTCCCAAAAACAGATAAAAATATTCGTGCGACAATGACTGATGTGCACCGAAAAAAGCACTCAACAACACGGTCGTCAGAAAAAAGAATATAAACGCAACCGACAACATAACCGGTGACTTTGGAGTGCGCCCATAATGCAATAACCGATTAATAAGGCGTTCGCTAGCACTCACCACGATATACAATGAAGCCAACCGGGATGCCCATATAACAAAGGGCGGTAAAGCCACAACAGTCCCGGTCAACTCTGATGATATAGAGGAATACAAATTTCGTCCAGAACCTAAAACCTGCCATAACGTGGTATGAACAACCGGATAAAAAATATAAGGCAATAACCCTATATCGCGGTGGCGCCCCCAATGTAAAACCGCACCGAAACCAATGACTGCACCTATGGCAACAACAAAAACTACCAATCCCAACAAAACACTCGTCATATCCCGGCTCTCAACGCCACTTTACCTTTACCTTGCACTTTAGGTGCAAATCTTGAACTAAAGCGTGCCAACATGCCAAGCACCTGATTCCCCAACAAACGAGGAAATTTCAGTACAACAAAAACAAATACGCCTCCCCCCAAAAAAACGCCCCCAACCAAAGGCAAAAGATGTTTTGATACCCTGACGATAAGATCAAATTTAATATGCGCCATCGCTCCCTCCACAACAGCCAGCTTGGCACCAAAAAAAGCACTTGCAATCGAGCCCAGCTCAATGCCTGCAAAAGTACCAAAAGCCACCAAAAGCGCTACCGCCCAACCACGCGCAAAAAACGGCAACAAATGCTGACCGCCGATTTTTAAGCGTCGACACGCCGCTGTAGTAATCACCAGCGATCTGACACATAAAATACCCGCAGTAATTAAAGATACAACCACCACACCTTTATCGGCAAAAGCATATAAAGCCCATACGGCTAATGCCAACACCGGCAGTTGCAATAAACTTTCAAACTGCTTGCCGTTGGTGTTCCATAAAATAGGCGTAGACATCGCCCAGGTAATGTAAACCGGCATGGACAACGCCAATATAGCCAACACGACCGACGTAAGCTGCCACGCAGCGCCATACAAAAAACCCACCAAATCATCGGCAATAATCGCAAAAAGGACAAACAACGGCGCAATCAGCACCCAAACCGAAGCAATCACGGGCAAATAAGCCCTGCGCAAACGTTCCGGTTCAGCTTGAAATTTGGCCCCTGCGGTCAAAAATGCCGGCTGCAACGCCCCAATCAACAACTTATTGGGAGTACTGGCTAAGTTATAGCCGACACTGTAAAGCCCAACGGCATGAGAATCAAGAAAACGCCCCAAGAGTATGCGATCCAAATTATCCAGCGCCCAGTTACACAAATTGGTTATAAAAACGGTAAAACCAACGCCCGACATGGCTTTGGCGCCGTCGTACCAAAAAAGCGGCCTGATTGAATGGGGATGCCGGATAAAAGTCATAATCAACATTAGAAAGGCTTGCGAAAGCCATGCCGCAACCAGGGACCAAACCCCGGTGCCATAGTAGGCAAGAGGAATCCCGATAGCAAGATAGCCAATTGAGTAGCTGATCACCTGAATAATATTGATCCAGCGAAAATCCAGATTGCGCCTGAGTAAATTATTGGCGGGTGCGGTAATCGCACTGATGATACAAGCCAAACTTAACCAGCGAACAATAGGGTCAACACGCGGTTCCTTGAAGTAATCAGCCACTTCTGGCGCAAACAGGTAAAGCATCCCCGCAACCAGACTGCCTGAAATCAGCTGCCAGGTAAAAGCAAAACGAATATCCTGCGTGGTCAAATCTTGAAGTTGGATAAGGCCCCAAGCAAAGCCAAAATTGGACAGAAAATTACTGAAAGTCAGCACAATAACACCCATTGCAAACAAGCCGTAGTTCTCAGGCCCCAAAAGCCGCGCCAAAATAATTTGTGCGCCTAATGATAAACCGTATTGCGCGATACTTCCCAAAGCACTCCATTTAACCGCACTGACGCTTTGCTTATTAATATTGTCTTTCCCTGTCATACATCACTCAGTCTTGGCCATAAAAAGGGCTGGATAACCGCAATTATCCTAAAAAATACCCGTTGAAAACGCCCAGACAATTTAGTCAATCCATTGGCGTAGGTTCTGAAATGTCAAAATACTGGCATACTTAAACGCAAAATATAGCGCATAATCTACCACAACAAACACAAACGTAAAAAATCAGTTGACAAAAACAAGCGCAGGACTATAAAAATCAACACAAGTACTGTACAAGCTTAGCCAGTGTATCGAATGCAATATTATCGCCACCAATAAAAAAGGGCCACTGCTAGACTCACAATTCAGCCCTCAAAGCCTATTAATTTTACCAACGTGAACCAGCTTGTAGGGACTGTCCTGCACGTTATGATCCTGCCATTTTTCATGTTTCAAAAATTCGCCTATTAAAACTACAAAACTAACTATATGCCACGGTAAATCAAAATAAGACAAACTTAAAAAAGCCCCCCCTATAAAATAAGCAATTAAACTCACTTGTAACATTTTTGCCAAAAAATTATATTTGCTTAACTCTTCATTTTTGGTTGATATTTTTACTATATTTGCCAATTTGATCCAAGCCAAAAAATAAATCATCAAATACAATATTAAACCAATCCAGCCATGATCCCCCAATACCGAAAAATAAATACTGTGTGCAGCATGAACATCGGTTGGATTTGGGGCATACAACGCAAAGGTTTGAGGTGACCAGGAATCGAACCCCATGCCAAGTAGATTGTCGTTCGCTGCATTGTACGCATAATGCCAAGCATTTATTCGCCCCATTGCCGAGCCATCCTGTTGATAATCCCCAATGGTAT
This sequence comes from Methylobacter tundripaludum, assembly GCA_005239965.1. Lineage (GTDB taxonomy): Bacteria > Pseudomonadota > Gammaproteobacteria > Methylococcales > Methylomonadaceae > Crenothrix. The sequence continues at coordinate 4,168 of SBAV01000344.1, read as the reverse complement.
CCATTTTTTTATACCAGGATTCTGGCATAAATGAAAAAAGAACACTGCCAAATGCAATTATAAATAAACCAGATACTACTTTTTTTGGGCTTTTCCCCCAATAAAAAAATCCTACTGCAATAATACTTAACAATGCGCCTCTGGATTGACTGCCCAATACCGTAAACAGGCTACATATAATGGCAAACAGCAAACATTTTTTAACCCATTGCCTTTCGTCGATGTGGTGTAAATAAAGCATCAAAGGCACAGTCATTAATATAGCAACAGCTAAACCATTATTGTCTTCTATATAACTATCAGCAGGACCCCAAACAATAAAACTCCCACCTGTCATTAAAGTAAATATACCACCTTTTACACTGTAATAGCCAATAGACAACACAATAACCCATATTAATTTATTGAGTTTATCCATATCGGTTATTAACATCATAGTAAAAAATACAATAAGCTGTATTTTAATAATACGAATATAGTAAACTTTTGCCGAATCAGGAAAATAAGCATTAAACGTGGTAATACCCATAAATATGATGAATATAGTCCAAATTATCACTAAACCATTCACAGGTAATCTTTTAGTTTCTTTTGATACCAGCATCGAGCCCAGCAGTACAATCGCAGTAATGTGAGCAAAAGGCGCTTCATAAGCAAACCCATACGCCAACCGGTGTGGATTCATATAACTAAGCCACGACCAAAGCAATACACCAACATACGGTCTTTTTACTGTATACAGGCAACCAATTAAAACAATAGCTGTAATCAGTATATCGCGCATGAGTAAACCCCGTATGTTGCTAAAGTTTTAATAGTAAAAATCATTTTGATAATACTGATAGGCCTTACTGCTTAATACTATTTTTAGCGGTATTACGGTACATAGTTAGCATACGGAACATGAATCTTGCCGGGGTTTTATCCCATGGCGTAAAGCGAGCAAGCTGCCAAAAATCGCTGCTAACCGTAACAACGCCGCATTGTGTAGAAAATGCCGCTTGATAACCGGCTTTTTTTACAGTGTCGATATGTTCCGGCATATAATCCTTGCCAAGTTTACCATTCGGATAAGCAAAGTAGCGTATTTCGGTGTTTAATAGTTTTTCCAGAGCTTTTTTATTGTCCCCAATTTCCTGCAATGCAAGATTGGGGGCAAGCTTTGCCAAAATAGGGTGCGTAACAGTATGGCCGCCAATTTCCATCCCCTGCTGGTGCAACTGTATCAATTGCCCAGTAGTCAACATTAAATTATCCGGCACTGCGCCCGCCAATTCTGCAATTTTCTGGCTTAAACGTAATCTTTGTTTAGGCTCCAAATACTTTAATTTTATTATAATGTCTCGCGCCGCCGCTTCTTTTTGTGCTGGCGTAGTAATGGGGTAAAGCCCAAGTTCTATATTTGTCAGATCTAGCTCAGTTTTCGGCATAATCCTGACCGCTTCAATAACGCTGTCATTCCACATACGTCCGCCATCCAAATAACCCGAAGCAATAAAAAAAGTAGCTGTTAGATTATTTTTTTTCAGTATGGGTACTGCATTGTGCAGATTATCGGCATAACCATCATCAAAGGTAATACAGACCGCCCGTGCCGGTAAGCTATTGGTTTTTAGTTTTTCAAATGCTTCAGAAAAAGACAGGACATTGAAATATTTTGCCAATAACGCCATTTGCCAGGAGAATGCCTGTATGTCGACTTCACCTGGACGCATAAAATCAGGCACATCAAGTACCCTGTGGTAAATCAACACAAAGAGTTTCTTCTGCTTTCCCAAACCGGACGCTAATGTGGCCAACCCCTTTAATCCGGCCAAAATCATGGAATCCAATATCATTGTGCTGTGGCGTTTTTCAGACTGAAGCGCGTCGTTTTTTATTAAAAACGACCTTAAGATCAAGGCAATCCATACTCATAAACCTGTTGATAATTAAACATCATAGCATCCATGCTGAAACGATCTACTGTTGCCTTTCTAGCATTCTGGCCGTGATGTTTGCGAAGTTCTGCATCGAGCACATAACCCGCGATTACATCCCGCAAGCCATCCACATCCCCAGGATTAAAAAACTTTCCGTTATAGCCATCGGTAACCAGTTCCACATTGCCTCCCACCGCAGTGACGACACATGGCAAGCCCGTTGCCATCGCTTCTAAAATAGTATTGGAAACCCCTTCTGCCAAGGACGGCAACACGAACAAATCAAACGACTTTAAAATATCCGGGACATTATCGGCTTTGCCTGGCAACCATAAATTTGCCGATATGTTTAAAGTCTTGCCCAATTTACGCAGCTCTTCACATAATGGCCCACCGCCAACGATAGCCAAACGAACATAACTGGCTACATCTGGGTATTTTGTTAATAAACCAGCAAAAGCTTTCATTAGAGTGGCCTGGTCTTTCACTGCCTGTAACCGCCCGACAGTGCCGATGACTACTTTATCCTGGCCTTGGAATGTTTCTGGCAAGATACCCTGCGGTTTATTGATCACCGGAGAAAATCGATCCGTATCAACCCCATTGTAAATCTGGGTAATATGCTTAGCAGCTACGCCTACACGCTCCACCAGATAACCCTGTAAGTCCTTTGAAACGGTAATGTAACGAGTTACCAGCGGCCTGTGCAAAGTGCGTAGCACGGCCAATTTCCGGTTATTACCATCGAGATCATCCATATCTCTACCGTGTTCGCTGTGTACACAATAACGCACACCCGCCAAACGCGCTGGCAACAGTGCATCAAGGCCTGATAAATTACGGCTGTGGACTATCGCAGGCTTAAGCTTTCGACACAAGGCAAACAATTCGCGACGCAAAGCCCAGACACCAATACGTGATCGATCCATAACAATGATAGAAACATTTTTGCGGACAATGCGCTCACGAAAATCGGAATCGTTTTCTATACAAACAATAACATGTCGAAAACGGGATTCTGGCAGGTTGTTTATCAAGTTAACCAGACCATTCTCCATCCCTCCCATCACCAAGTGGTGGATAACGTGCATTATTAATGGTCGCTCATCTACAGCCATGCCCAGCTCCCTATACCCTATACCCTTGAACCTTGAACCTTGAACCTTGAACCTTGAAAAACAGTATAAACACAAAAACGGCTAACGTTTTTTTCCCTGCAACCACAATTCCAGCATCATCAGCACCCAGACTAATTCCCCGTAATACGCAGCATGAATGCTCTGGTGCATTTGTATGGCGTGGTCGAGAAATTCTGCACGAAAATAACCTCGTTGTTTCAAGCTGTTAATATTGTCGTAAGCCAGCTGTTTTAAAGGTTGGTGATCTTTTAGCCAAATACCAAACGGCAAGCCAAAGCCGTGTTTTGATTTATTAATGATTTGTTCCGGCAAAAAGTCACGCATGGCCTGCTTATAAAACCAGCGCAGCTGTTGGCCTTTAAGCTTGAGTGCTGACGGAATACGGCAAGATAAATCAATTATTTCCTGATCCAGCAAAGGATACTGCACACCAACGCCTGCAAATTCACACATTTTGTTAACTTTGACCAAGTCGTTGTCATGCAGGGTAGTTTTCCAATCCATGACCATCATACGATTTAAGGCGCTGGCATCAGCCGGCTTTTGGTAAGCGTTACGCAAGCTTCGCAAGGGCCTACCCGTGTCAATTTGTTCCACAAAGTTATCAGAGAATATCTGGCCCACTGCATGTCGATGCAGGAAGTTGTAATCTTGTAACCGATCCGGTAACGGCGTATTGGCCTGATCAACATAGCGTTTGGCCTTAAACAGCAGACCTTTTTGCAAACTGTCCGGCAAGGCGTTCAAACAGGCGCTTAAGCCCCCTCTTAACACACCTGGCACTTTTTGATAGGATTCGAAAAGTCCCTGCTTGGCATACCGCGCATTACCGGCAAACAACTCGTCGCCGCCATCACCGGCCAGCAGGACTTTAATACCGTTTTCTTTGGCCATTTTGGCACAGTAAAAGGCTGCTAAAGCCGACGAATTGCCAAACGGCTCGTCATAATAGGCGGCAATCGCTGGAACTGCGGCCACGACCTCATCGGGCGTTAAATAATACTCGTGTTGCTGCAACTTGAAATGTTGTGCTGCGATACGCGCGTAAGCCATTTCGTCATAGCCTTCCACCGGAAAGCCCATCGTAAATGCTTTCGCACTTTCGGG
>SBAV01000235.1 GCA_005239965.1 Methylobacter tundripaludum | reverse complement strand
GGTTATGCCGGCGGCTTAACAGCCTTAGCCAGGCAATATGGCATTAATATTTAATTATTAATAACATTCAATATAACGCATTACAAAAACACGGAGAAATTTATGGCAATATCACTTAGCAAAGGCGGTAACGTGAATCTCAGCAAAGAGGTTCCAGGATTAAATAAAGTTTTGGTTGGATTAGGCTGGGACGCTCGTGCTACCGATGGTGCAGCGTTTGATTTAGATGCCAGTGCGTTTTTGGTAAAGTTGGATGGTAAAGTTCGTTCGGATAGCGATTTTTGCTTTTACAACAATAAAGTAGTTGCTGATGGCGCAGTACAGCATGCCGGCGATAACCTGACAGGCGCTGGTGATGGTGATGATGAGTGCCTTAAAGTAGAGTTGAGTAAAATACCTGCCGATTTGGATAAGGTGGTTTTTGCGGTCACCATTCACGATGCTGCGGTACGTAAGCAAAACTTTGGCCAGGTCAGCCGTGCGTATATTAGAGTTGTTAATGAAGATGGAGGGCAAGAAATTGCCCGTTATGACCTCAGCGAAGATGCTTCAGTAGAAACGGCAATGATTTTTGGCGAAATTTATCGTGTCGGTTCCGATTGGAAGTTTAAGGCAGTCGGCCAAGGTTTTGCAGGTGGTCTTGGGCCTCTGGCGGCTTCTTTTGGGGTTAATGTTTAACTACAAATAAACAGGATTATGGAAATTCTTCGCGGGCAACGCTTGGCGATGGCCGAGCTGGGTCAGAAGGCTGCTGGCGATTCGCTTCAGATCGGCATGTCTATTTCTGGGCTACAGGGTGAAATCGATTCTGCCTGTTTTGGCCTGGATGCCCAGCAAAAATTGTCAGACGAGCGTTACATGACGTTCTACAACCAACCTGATAGTCCCTGTGCTGGGGTTAGGTTGGTTAAGTCCAATGAAGATTCAGCCAAATTTTTATGTCAACTGTCTGCCTTGCCTGCCAGCATTGACCGATTGGTTTTTACCGCAGCACTGAATGGTTCTGAAACCATGCGGCAGATGCAAAGTGGCTATTTGCGCTTTCTTGTCGCTAACCAGGAAGTCGCACGATTTTCGTTTTCAGGCGCAGATTTTCAGGATGAAAGAGCCTTGATGGTGGGTGAAATTTATCGCAAGGATAATGGCTGGCGCTTTAGCGCTACGGGGCAAGGATTCAATGGTGGTTTGGCTGCATTGGTTAAATATTTTGGCGGTGATGTTGCTGCTGCTGATGATTCGCAACAGCCGGTCAGTAAGATTTCCCTAGAGAAAAAAATTGCTGCTGTCGCTCCAAAATTGGTCGATTTAGCTAAAAAGGCGACGGTTTCGCTGGAAAAACACCGTTTGTCCGCTATAGTTGCGCGGGTCGGTTTGGTTTTAGATGCCTCCGGCTCAATGTATGCCCAATACGATAAAGGCAAAGTACAGCAGGTTATTGAGCGTCTACTACCACTAGCGGTGCATTTTGATGACGATGGCGCACTCGATGTGTGGGCTTTTTCCAGCAATACCTTGGCATTGCCGCCGGCCACATTGCAAAACTATTCCGATTACATAGCCAGTGTTGAATACGGTTGGCGTAATTGGGGTATGATGAGCATCAATAATGAACCCGCCGTCATTGAACAGGTTATTCGACATTTTCACCATTCTACCTTGCCGGTTTTAATTATTTTTGTCAGTGATGGTGGTGTGAGCCAGAATGCCGCTATTAAGAAATTGCTGGTTGAGGCGGCAAATTTGCCTATTTTTTGGCAATTTGTTGGTATTGGTGGGCGAAATTACGGTATTTTGGAAAAACTCGATACCCTATCAGGCCGAATTGTCGATAATTGCGGCTTTTTTTCATTAGATGACATCAACAGCGTGAGTGAACAAGAATTGTACGGGCGCCTGTTGAGTGAGTTCCCACTCTGGCTGGAAGCGGCCAAACTTAAAAGCATAGTTTGCTAAGCTTGTCATATTTAAGCCATCACGTTTAATCAATATTGGTAAAACACAATGATGTCGGGATGATAAATTTAGCTTGCAGGCGTATCCAATAAATTCGTGTATTCAACACCTACTTTAGGAGTATTTCAATCATGGGTATTAATCTACAAAAAGGTCAAAAAATATCTTTGGCCAAAGAATCCGGCAGTTCGTTAACAAAAGTGATTATGGGTTTGGGTTGGGATGCCAAAAAAACCGGCGGTATGATGAAAGGTTTTTTTGGCGGCGGTGGCGCTGATTCCATTGATCTGGATGCCTCGTGTGTACTGTTCAATGAGCAAAATAAACTCGTCGATACCGTTTGGTTTAAGCAGTTGAAAAGCCGCGATGGCAGCATTGTCCATACGGGCGATAACCGTACCGGTGACGGTGATGGCGACGATGAGCAAATTATCGTGGCTTTGGATAAGGTGCCCAGCGATATCAAGTCATTGGTATTTACTGTTAATTCATTTACCAATCAAACGTTTGATGCGGTAGAAAATGCCTATTGCCGTTTGCTTGATGGCACAAATAACACTGAAATTGCCCGTTACACACTGAGTGCGCAAGGTTCCCATACTGCCCAAATCATGGCAAAGGTGTATCGTCATAATGGCGAATGGAAAATGCACGCAATTGGTGAAAACGGTAATGGCCGTACAATTGATAGTCTTTTGCCGCAAATCGTTGTGCATCTATAGGTTTTATGAGAATTTGGTTTAACAAGACCTTTTCAACCATTGCTGCCGTGTTAAGAAATCTTCGTCAGTCAGTACCGGCTGGCGAAATTATACTGATTTGTACACAAACATACACAACAGCGACTGCGTTTTTAGCTGCTGATGAAAGCTATCTGGAACCTTCGGAGTTGGTAGGGCAGGAATATCTTGACTGGTGTGTGGAATTTTGTGGCCGGTACAAGATTGATTTATTTTGGCCAGGCAAAGAAGCGGCTTTAATCAGTGCCAATCATGTCGTTTTTAATGCAATTGGCGTGCAGGTAATGTCGGTTGCTGATAATGCGACACTCAACTTATTACACAATAAAGCCCATTTTTACAGCGATTTAAAGCCGAATGTGGCTACTATAATGGATTTTATTGCGGTTAATAACCGTGATGAGTTTGAGGTTGCCATCAATGCGTTATTCGCCAAACATGAGAAACTGTGTATTAAACCCGCCGTATCAGTCTATGGGCTGGGCTTTCGAATTCTGGATACACAACGCGATACCATTACCCATGTGCTAAAAGGGATTGAGTATCAGATTCCTTTGCAGGAATTACGGCAAGGTATGCTCAATACGCCACAATTCGACACGCTGTTGGTTATGGAGCATTTGGGTGGGGTTGAGTGGAGCGTTGACTGCGTGGGTCGGCACGGTGAATTGTTGGTTGCGGTACAGCGAAAGAAATCACCGTTAGCAGGCCACGGACAGACCATCGACAATCATTCTGGAATCAGTGGCATGGTAAATCGATTGACAGCCCAATATCGCCTGAATGGCATATTTAACATACAATTTAAAGAAGGAACGCATGGTGTACGCTTGCTGGAAATTAACCCCAGGCCATCGGGTGGCTTTGGCATGGCATGCTTGGCAGGTGTCAATTTGGCACAGATAGCCTTACAAACTATTAAGGGCGAAGCGTTTCGGCAACCGGCTATCAACTATGGCCTCAAAGTTAGTGAGGTTAATACGCCTGTAGTATTACAAAATGTGTAGTTTTTTATCTTTGCTTTTTCGGCTTAATTCATCGTTGATCCGACATTCCGCACCCCACTAACCAAAATAATTATTTAAACTGTAACGCCACACATTTACATAAGGCTTACAGTGAATACCGACAAAGCATACAAAAG
>SBAV01000428.1 GCA_005239965.1 Methylobacter tundripaludum | reverse complement strand
TAGAAGAACTAGACGCAGAACCTAACGAGTAGCCGCATGACACAAATGACCCCGAAAGAAATTGTAAGTGAACTGGATAAACACATTGTTGGTCAAGCCAGTGCCAAACGCTCTGTTGCCATTGCGCTCCGAAATCGCTGGCGCAGGCAACAGGTCGACCCTGACTTACGCGATGAAATTACCCCCAAGAATATCTTGATGATTGGCCCTACCGGTGTGGGTAAAACTGAAATTGCCCGCCGTTTGGCACGTCTGGCCAATGCGCCGTTCATAAAAATAGAAGCCACCAAGTTTACCGAGGTCGGCTATGTAGGCCGCGATGTTGAATCCATTATTCGTGATTTAATCGATACCGCTGTTAAAATGACACGTATGGCGGAAATGGAAAAAGTGCAATCGCGTGCGTTTGATGCCGCAGAAGACAGGATTTTGGATATTCTTTTACCGCGTGCTGAAGGCGGCATGTTGTCCGAAACAGAAACTGCAACTCGCCAAAAAATGCGCAAAAAATTGCGCGAAGGCGATATGAATGATAAAGACATCGAAGTGGAAGTGCATGTTTCGCCGGTTGGCGTTGAAATCATGGCACCACCCGGCATGGAAGAAATGACCAGCCAGTTGCAGGGCATGTTCCAAAACATCGGTTCAGGCAGAACCCGCTCACGCAAAATGAAAATCAGCAAAGCCTTGAAGGTGTTGCAGGAAGAAGAAGCCGGCAAACTACTCAACGATGAAGAAATCAAGATACGTGCGGTGGAAGCGGTTGAGCAAAACGGCATCGTGTTTCTGGATGAAATCGACAAGATTTGTAAACGCTCCGAACATGGCGGTGGCGGCGGTGAAGTGTCCCGTGAGGGCGTGCAGCGTGATTTATTGCCGTTAGTTGAAGGCAGTACTGTCAGCACCAAATACGGTGCTATCAAAACCGACCATATTTTGTTTATCGCTTCGGGTGCGTTTCATGTCGCCAAGCCTTCGGATTTAATTCCTGAGCTGCAAGGCCGTTTCCCGATCCGTGTTGAATTGAGTGCATTGTCTGCTGATGATTTCGTGCGTATTTTAACCGAGCCTAATGCTTCATTGACTGAACAATATAGCGCCTTATTGGCGACTGAAGGGCTATCACTGACTTTTACCGATGACGGCATTAAACGTATTGCCGAAATGGGCTGGCAAGTAAATGAAAGCACCGAAAACATTGGCGCCCGGCGTTTGCACACCATGTTGGAAAAATTGTTGGAAGATATCTCTTACAATGCGCCCGATCTAATGGACAAAACCGTTGTAATTGATGCGGCGTATGTTAACCAGCATTTGACAGCTTTGGTTGAGGATGAGGATTTAAGCCGGTATATTTTGTAGCAGGATAATGAGCCCAACGGTATTTCGTGAACGAGGTTATCGATTTTACTTCTTTTCGAGGGAAGAATCTCGGATGCACGTTCACGTTTACCATGCGGATGGTGAAGCAAAGTTTTGGATTGAACCGACTATTGAACTTGCCCAAAACTTTGGTTTGTCTGCCCAAGAATTGCGAGAAACAGAAAACTTAATCAGATCCCATGAGCAGGAGATTCGCAATGCTTGGAACAAGCATTTCCCAAGTTGAAGTGTCTGGAGTTTCAAAACATGGTTTTTGGCTGCTGCTTGATGAAGAACAGGAACTTTTTGTTGCTTTTACAGAATTCCCTTGGTTTCGTAAGGCTTCTATCGAACAACTGTTTCAAGTTGAACGTCCGCAGCCGCACCATCTTTATTGGCCTGAATTGGACATTGACTTACATGTTGACTCAATTCTTCACCCAGAGCGGTTTCCTTTGGTTTCGCATATTTTATGAGGTTATAAACATAATGAATTTGTTAAAAAAATACTTACTACCTTTATTATTGGCTTTGTCTGCAAGCGCCATATCGCCCATGGCAACTGCCGCAGGAAAAACTGAAAATGCAAGTACGGAAGAAGTCAGACAAGCTTTGGGCGATTCGGTAAAAGCCGCAGAAGATGCCATGACTGCTTTAAAAAGTGGGGCAAGCGAAGAAACTATCAATGGCCATATCAGTAATGCCCGGCAATTAATCAAAAAAGTGGAAATCAATCGTTTGGATGTTATTCGTACCCGTTCTGCCGAAAGCCTGAAAAAAGCACGTCAAGCCCTCAATAATGGCCAAAAAGATGTGGCAGAGGATTTTCTGGCGAATGCGTTGAAAGGCTTTAAAGAAATGCAAAGTGCGTTTTAGCCGAATGATTGGATTGAGTAATATTTATCCCATCTGCGTAACTTCCCCCATACAAAACGGCATTAACATGAAACATGTACTAAGGATGATAAACTGAAGCCATAACCACAGCTGTGCAAGCACTCAAATCAATTTGGAACCTGCCATCATGCGCTTTTTAGATGTAAAGACTGACTTCGCTTTCAAGAAAGTATTCGGTAGCGAGCGTAGCAAACCGATATTAATCAACTTTCTAAACGCGCTGCTGGAATATGAAGGCGAACACGCCATCGCCGACCTGACGATTATCGATCCCTATCAAGCACCTGTCATACAGGGCATGAAAGATACTTATGTTGACGTAAAAGCCATCTTGGCTAACGGTAACAGCGTTATCATTGAAATGCAGGTGTTGAACGTAGAAGGCTTTGAAAAGCGAGTGCTTTATAACGCCACAAAAGCTTACGCCGCACAATTGGATAAAGGCGAGCAATATATCTTGTTAAATCCTGTCATTGCATTGACCTTTACCGACTTCGTTATGTTTCGGGAACAACCCGACGTGGTCAGCCGCTACAAATTATTGGAAACCCAAACGCTTGCCCAATACAGTGATGATGTGGAACTGATTTTTATTGAATTACCCAAATTTAACCAAGAGTTAGCAGGATTGAATAACATCCACGACAAGTGGATTTACTTCGTTAAAAATGCCGGCAAGCTCGATTACATACCCGATACCTTGATGATGGAACCTTGTATCAATGAGGCCTTCAGTATTGCCAACAAAGCGGGATTGACCGAGGAGGAACTGGAAGCCCAAGAAAAGCGCCATGATTTTATCCGTTTGCAACGGGGCTCTATCGAAAAAGCCCTGCTTGATGGCAAGGCAGAAGGTAAAGCTGAAGGTAAAGTCGAAGGTGCAAAAGACAAAGCATTAGAAATTGCCCGAAACTTACTGGATATCCTGGACGATACAACAATAGCCCAAAAAACAGGCCTGCAAGAAACAGAGATTCGGCAATTGCGGAAGAATGCAAATGACTAATTTTAGGTCAGCAATACCCCTGCAACTTTTGCTGTGCCTTATCTGTATCGCGACAACATCATGCAAAGAAAGCAAGCTTATACCTTTTTTTCCACAACAACGGCACGCGGCACAGACACAATCCATGCTAGGCGGGCAACTGGCTTTGGTAAAGAATTGTCTTCGTATAGATCCTTATCTTGTTATTTGGCCACCGGAATATTCTTTGGTTGTTGAAGGAAAGATTATCCGAATCCACGATAATATTACAGGACATTATGTGGCTCAGGTTGGCGACACCATTGTTGTTGGAGGAAATGGTGTCGATCATATAGAGAGGAATTCTATTTCCGTTTCTTTATTCACGGCGGAGTTTTTGCCACCTGGCTGCCCTGGCCCTTATTGGTTTGCCTCAAATGTAGCACATTGAATTTTAAAAACTAATACACCATAAAAAACATAATGCAACACGTCCTCATCATCCACGAAGTAGAAGACTACGAAGCCTGGAAAAAAATCTTCGATGCCGCCGCGCCCATCAGAAAAGCAGCAGGTGAGTTAAGCTACCAAGTTCTAAAACTGGACAACAACGCCAATAAAATCGTCCACTTTTCCAAATGGACATCGATTGCCAACGCCAAAACTTTCTTTGAATCAGCGCAGTTGGTTGACATAAGGAAACAAGCCGGCGTAAAAGCACCAGAATTTATTTATTTGCAGTTGTTGGAAGAAGGTATGTTATAAGAGCACTTAACAGCCCAACGTAAACTATAAACACCATGCGCTTATCAGCAAAACCGATCCAAACCTTCCCCACCGAAATTAAACTGCATCAGGTATCCAAGCTACTGGAAATCAGTTTTGATGACGGTAATACTTTTATGCTGCCCTGTGAATATCTGCGCGTTTACACTCAATCCGCTGAAGCCGTTGGCCACAGCCCTGGGCAAGAAATTCTCCAGACTGGCAAAGAAAACGTTACCATTACTGAAATCAGGCCCATCGGCAATTACGGTATCGCCCCCACCTTCAGCGATGGCCATGACAGTGGTATTTATACCTGGGAAATGCTCTATAAATTAGGCGCAGAATACCCTACACTGTGGGCAGAATACCTCAACAAACTGGACGCTGCAGGCTATACCCGCAAACCACCCCTACAAAATTAAGGTAAACCATGACAACAAACACCACCCATTTCGGCTTTAAACAGGTTGACAGCAAAGATAAAGTCAAACTGGTGCGCGGCGTATTTGATTCCGTCGCCGAAAACTACGATATTATGAATGACCTGATGTCGGTCGGTATCCACCGTATCTGGAAGCGCATTGCCGTGCAACTCAGTAATGTCCGCAAAGGCGAAACCGTGCTTGATTTAGCCGGTGGCACCGGCGATTTGACCGCACTATTTGAAAAGCGGGTCGGCCAGGATGGCCAAGTCGTGCTGGCAGACATCAATGCCCAAATGCTGCGTACCGGCCGTAATCGCTTGATTGACAAAGGCTTGGTGGGCAATATCCGTTACGCGCAAGTCAACGCTGAATGCCTGCCGTTTGAAGACAACACCTTTGACTGCGTGTGCATTGGCTTTGGCTTGCGTAATGTAACCGACAAGGATGCCGCCTTGCGTTCAATGTATCGCGTGCTAAAACCGGGTGGCCGAGTGATTGTGTTGGAGTTCTCCCATCCTACCGACAAGATCACCGAAAAAGTGTACGATTTTTATTCCTTCAATTTATTGCCCAAAATTGGTAAATTTGTCGCTAAAGATGAAGACAGCTACCGCTACCTGGCCGAATCCATCCGTATGCACCCCAAACAGGATGAACTGAAAAACAT
>SBAV01000177.1 GCA_005239965.1 Methylobacter tundripaludum | reverse complement strand
TGGAAGTTATTTATCTAAAAAACCATAGGACAAAACCGGATGGTCAGAATAAGGAAGAATGCTGGGTTAACTAATCGCAATATCTTCACTGTCCACCAGGACATAAATAAAATCATAGCAATAATTAGCACACTGAGTCTAACTTTTAAGGTCTTGCACGCCAAAGCAATTAATCCTTATTGTCTCGAACCCTGCATAGCCTAATCTATTAAACTGATGCTACTATTGTGCGCGGCGGAATGAAAGCATCCATTCAAAGCTATACCTACCAACATCTTTACCTAGGAACTACTCATGGCACAAATCGAAGATATCGAAGGCATTGGTCCCCAATATGCTGAAAAACTCAAGGCAGCGGGAATCACTTCTGCCGACAAATTACTGGAAGCTGGCGCAACCGCCAAAGGTCGTGGCGAATTGGCTACACAAACAAGTATTAGTTCTACCTTAATCTTACGCTGGGTAAACCATGCTGACTTATTCCGTATCAAGGGCGTTGCCGGGCAGTTTTCCGAACTATTGGAAGCCGCCGGTGTAGATACAGTACCTGAATTAGCACAAAGGAATGCCGAAAATCTACAACAGGCTCTGGCAAAAACCAACGAGGAAAAAAAGCTGGCTAAATCCACACCATCACTTATTCAGGTAACCAATTGGATTACAGAAGCCAAAACTTTACCTAAAATCGTTCAGCATTAAATCTACGTAAAATATCGAACGAAGCGAAACGCATCATGATTTCAAATGATACATTTTCCTTCGTTCAACCCTCCCCCACTTTCATCACGAATAATCCAGGCTTCACGTTAAAAATCTTGCCGTTGATCACGCATCTATAGCATCAAGCTTGGTTTCTAAGGATAATCGGAAACATCAGGACGTGAATAAGGCTCAGACCATGACAACACAGACACATCATCACCCGCAAAAAACCAACCGTCAAACGCTGTATGTCAGTATCGCTCTGGTACTTGGCATTGTCGTTGGAGAACTGCTTAATTTAACCCTCGCCCCTACCGGTACAGGCCAAGCAAATCCAGCGTTAGCACACATTATTGAGATTTTTACCGTAATAACGCATGTGTTTTTGCGTTTGGTAAAAATGATTATTGCCCCGTTGGTCATTTCCACGTTGGTAGTCGGCATGGCAAAAATGGGTGACACGCAGACCGTTGGTCGCATCGGAACCAAGGCCATTTTGTGGTTTTTTTCTGCATCCATTTTCAGCCTGCTGCTGGGGATGTTTCTGGTTAACGCCCTGGAACCGGGCAAGTCATTGCACATTGCGTTACCGGCTGTCGGTGCGGCAACCGGATTACCGCAAGTTGCGCCCACCTTAAGCAATTTTGCTGAACACATGTTCCCCAAAAGCATTATTGATGCCATGGCCGAAAATGAAATTTTGCAGATCGTGGTGTTTTCCATGTTCTTTGGCGTGGCCTGCGCCGCGCTGGGTGAGCTTGCGCAACCAATGGTTAAGTCGCTGGATTCTCTGACCCACATCATGTTGAAAGTCACCAGTTATGTGATGCACTCGGCACCATTTGCCGTGTTTGCAGCAATGGCATCCGTCATTGCCCAGCAAGGCATTGGTGTATTGCTGTCTTATGGCAAGTTTATTGGTGAATTTTACTTTGGCCTGTTGTTGCTGTGTACGTTGTTGGGCTGTACCTGCTTTTTGTTTATCGGACGAAGAATACTGTCATTGCTGCGTCACATTCGTGAGCCGCTGTTACTGGCATTCGGCACGGCCAGTAGTGAAAGCGCTTACCCTAAACTGTTGCAACAACTTGAGCGTTTCGGCTGTGATGAAAAAGTGTGCGGCCTGGTATTGCCATTGGGCTATTCGTTTAACCTGGATGGCAGCATGATGTATATGACCTTTGCCGTGCTGTTTATTGCCCAAGCCTACGGTATCGACATGACGCTTACTGACCAATTAACCATGCTGCTGATGCTGTTGTTTACCAGCAAAGGTGTGGCCGGCGTACCTAGAGCCTCACTGATTGTTATCTCCGCTACGCTGTCGATGTTCAATATTCCTGAAGCCGGTTTGCTACTGTTGTTGGGTATTGACCAGATTCTCGACATGGGGCGTAGTGCCACCAACGTCTTTGGCAATAGCATTGCCGCAACATTAATCAGCCGCTGGGAAAAAGCGTTGCGATAATCAGGATCATTATGACCACTCAAAAACTGCATCATCATCTTTACGTACAAGTGTTATTCGCTATCAGTTTAGGGGTTTTACTCGGCCATTTTTATCCTGACTTGGCTACCCAAATGAAGCCGCTAGGTGATGGCTTCATCAAGCTGATTAAAATGATCATTGCGCCAATCATTTTCTGTACAGTGGTAACGGGTATTGCCGGAATGCAAGATATGGGCAAGGCTGGGCGTATTGGTGGCAAAGCCTTGTTGTATTTCGAAGTGGTTAGCACCTTGGCGCTGGTTATCGGCTTAATCGTCGTACATACCTTGCAACCCGGTGCCGGAATGAATATAGATGTCAGCACTCTGGATACCAGCGGTATCAGCACTTATACCGAGAAAGCCAAAAACCACAGTACGGTAGAGTTTTTGCTTAATGTCATACCCAATACGGTATTTGATGCCTTTAGCAAAGGTGATATTTTGCAGGTTTTATTGTTCTCGCTACTGTTTGGCTTTTCGCTGGCCGCCATGAAAGAAACCGGCACGGAAGTGGTTGTCTTCATCGGCAAAGTCTCACATGCCTTGTTTGGAATCGTCGAAACCATCATGAAACTGGCGCCTATCGGGGCTTTTGGCGCCATGTCGTTTACGATTGGCAAATACGGCATCGCTTCATTAATGCCGCTGGCTAAATTGATGGGCAGTTTTTACCTGACTTGCTTGCTGTTTATTTTCGTTGTGTTGGGACTTATCGCCAAATTGACAGGCTTTAGCATCATCCGGTTTATTATGTACATCAAGGAAGAATTGCTGGTTGTACTCGGCACCTCGTCTTCAGAATCGGTGTTGCCACGCATTATGATCAAGCTGGAAAAACTGGGCTGCGCCAAATCGGTGGTAGGCTTGGTGATCCCCACCGGCTATTCCTTCAATCTCGATGGCACTTCCATCTATCTGGCAATGGCAGCTATTTTTATTGCCCAAGCCACCAACACACCGTTGACACTCACACAAGAACTGACCTTGCTGGGCGTGTTGCTGTTGACATCGAAAGGGGCTGCCGGGGTAACTGGCAGCGGATTTATCACGTTAGCGGCAACACTGGCCAGTGTGCCAACTATTCCTGTGGCAGGGCTGGCGCTAATTCTCGGTATTGATCGGTTTATGTCAGAAGCCCGTGCCCTTACTAACCTCATCGGTAATGGCGTTGCCACGGTGGTTGCCGCCAAATGGGAAAATGAGCTGGATATGCAGCAATTAAACTCAGCCTTGAACCCTGAAAGCATATCTAAAAATAATTTACAATAATTGATCTAAATTTGTAAAATTATAAAAAAATATTAATCAATTTTCCTGAATTTTTTTATTTTCTGTCTATAATTATTACACGGACGCGTAGTTAAAGTTAGTACTTAGCCTAATCTCAATGTTTATGGCTAATCGATTATGGAGCTGTAAGGATAGTTGTATGAAAGAAAGTATCAATTGGTTTATAACGACCTTAAAAAAAAGTTTTGACTTTACAGGTAGGGCACGAAGAAAAGAGTTCTGGAATTTTATCTTGATTTACTTACTCGTATTAATGTCATTGGGTATTGCTGAATCTCTAACCAACGTAATAAAAGTAGAAATAGGCATGGGCTTACACATAGGCCTATTGAATGGCATTTATATCTTATTAATGCTCTGCCCTACCCTCACCGTAACTACCAGACGGCTACACGACACCAATCGCAGTGGTTGGTGGCAGTTGATTAACCTGGTGCCATTTGCCGGCTTTATTGTGATGCTTATTTTCACTTCTGAAGACGGTTGCCCTGGTGAAAATCAATACGGAAAAAATCCAAGAGGCCGATGCATGTTAATCTACTACTAGCGTAGGATGGGAATCTCGGATAACCGATCTATCGTGACGAAGCTATCGAACCATCTGCAGCGCCGGTTACTCTTCGACAAGCTCAAGGCAAATGGCTAGGTATTTTTGATTGTCTTATTTTAGTTGGTCGCCAAATTTTTCTATCCCAGGTTGTTTCCTGTATTTTGAAGAGAGTTGAAAGTGTGAATATTTCACATTTTTTTAGGTCTTACTTCACAGACAGTACGCTTAAACTTCCCTACAATTTAAAAAAATTGTTTCGTGGCGAGTTTAGAGAATCATGAACCACTTGTCCTTCGACAAGCCCATTGAGAACAGTTGTTCCGTATTATGTAGTAGTCAGATTATGTGTATTCTTCCTGCTAATTTAAAAAATCGCCGTTGCTTGATAAAGACCAAATAAAAATGAGCTGGATATGCCGCAGTTATTCGGTCTTGAACTCTCATCCAATTAACAATAAAATGAATTACTGATGTTACGCACCCGCCACTAAAAAATGTGTATTATTTCCCAATGGAAAAAGAAAAATTAGATTTATACACAGACTTTTTGATCTGCAACAG
>SBAV01000060.1 GCA_005239965.1 Methylobacter tundripaludum | reverse complement strand
GCCGAAGATCGGGAACGTTTCCAAAAATTGCTGGAACGGTTAAGCCTAAAGCAACCGCCTA
Organism: Methylobacter tundripaludum; assembly: GCA_005239965.1. Taxonomy (GTDB): domain Bacteria; phylum Pseudomonadota; class Gammaproteobacteria; order Methylococcales; family Methylomonadaceae; genus Crenothrix. The sequence continues at coordinate 7,049 of SBAV01000060.1, read as the reverse complement.
ACGCGACGGCGCGTTCTGTTGAACAAGCCATCAATGCCGCCAAAGAACTGGGCTATCCATTGGTGGTGCGCCCTTCGTATGTATTGGGTGGCCGCGCCATGGAAATCGTCTTTAACGAAGAGGGCTTGCAACGCTACATGAAAGAAGCGGTAACAGTATCCAATGACTCACCTGTATTGTTGGATCGCTTTTTGGATGATGCCGTAGAAATGGATGTCGATGCCATTTATGATGGCGAACGCACCTTGATTGGCGGCTTAATGGAACACATTGAGCAGGCAGGTGTGCATTCAGGTGATTCAGCCTGTTCCTTGCCGCCTTATGAACTGGCACCGGCCATTCAGGATAAACTGCGTGAACAAGTTCACGCACTTGCCGAAGCGCTGGGTGTTAGGGGGTTGATGAATACCCAGTTTGCCGTGCAAGGTGAGGATATTTATGTGCTGGAAGTTAATCCCAGGGCTTCACGCACCGCGCCGTTTGTCTCGAAAGCCACCGGTTATGCGCTGGCCAAAATTGCCGCACGGGTGATGGTTGGCCAGACTTTGGCACAACAAGGCATTATCGAAGAGCGCATCCCCGATTATTTTTCAGTTAAGGAAGCCGTGTTCCCGTTTGTGAAATTTCCGGGTGTCGATCCCTTACTGGGGCCTGAAATGAAATCAACCGGTGAAGTCATGGGCGTTGGCAAAACTTTCGGGGAAGCCTTTGCCAAATCGCAACGCGCGGCCGGTGTTAATTTGAATCACAGCGGTAAAGTACTCATGAGCATCCGTGATGCAGATAAGCACAAAGCACCGGAAATTGCTAAAATGTTGGTGAGCAAAGAGCACCAGATTGTTGCCACAGGTGGTACAGCCAGATATCTGACTGAAAATGGTATTCCTTGTGAAATTGTCTATAAAGTCAATGAAGGCCGCCCAAATACGGTAGATATGATCAAAAATGATCAAATTCAGCTGATTATTAACACCACAGAAGGCGCAAAAGCCATTTCGGATTCATTCACCATGCGTCGAGAGGCTTTGCAACACCGCATTGCCTATTACACGACGATGGCCGGCGCCAAAGCGGCGTGTTATGCTCTGGGTGAATTGGATGCGGGCGAAGTCAATTGCTTACAAGATTTGCATAAAACCCTGACTTAATAAACTTATAATAATTTTATACTTAAATCAAGATAATAAGCGGGGCTTAACCGTTCGTCCTGGGCTTGTGCAGGGCGGACGGTTAAGCCGTTCATGGCTCGATAGGGCTTTCCAAAGCTTGGTCGATGGGCTGACCATGAACGGCTTACTCCTACTGTCTTGCCTTAAGTTGAAAGCCAAAAATAATAAAAGCTTGGAGCTGTAAAAATGAATAAAGTCCCTCTCACCGTCAAAGGTGCGGAAAAATTACGTGCAGAACTGGAAGAATTAAAATCGGTAGTACGGCCGCGCATTATTGCCGCTATTGCGACCGCCAGAGCGCATGGTGACCTAAAAGAAAATGCCGAATACCATGCTGCCAAAGAGCAACAAAGTTTTGCAGAAGGCCGTATTGCCGAAATTGAAGGCAAACTTTCCAACGCGCAAATCATCGATATCACCAAAGTAGACGCCAATGGCAAGGTCGTGTTTGGGGCAACGGTGGAAATAGAAGCCATTGAATCGGAAAAGCGCGTCACTTATCAAATTGTTGGCGAAGATGAAGCCAGCATTAAGGAAAATCGCATTTCTATCGGCTCCCCGATTGCCCGCGCCTTAATTGGCAAAGAAGTTGAAGATGTGGTCACCGTTAAAGCACCGGGCGGCAATGTCGATTATGAAATTATTTCTATCCAATACATATAGCTTATAACCTGGACCATTAGGCTCTGTTGATTTTTCAGCGGAGCCGTATTATGTTTTTTTATTCTTTGCCTATTTTGTTTAACAACATTCAATCAGTTAGTCCAACTGAATGCCTGCTTATGGCTATTGCGCTATTTGTCTTGCTTTGTGTTAGCGTACCGCCGCATGAGCAAAATTGGCAGCCGAAGCCTTACAACAATTTTCTATTGGCTTCGTGGTTGGGTGGCATGTCCCTTTATTGGGTATTTTGGCCATTTTTTCTACTATTAAACGTGAGCTTGGTTACGACTGATCTATTGGCCAAAAACGGCGCCATAACTGTTTCCGGTTGGGATGATATTCATTTCGTGCTTCTTTTTCCCATTGCTTGGTGGACCACAAGTATATGGCGTTGCTCAAGCAACACGCATTCGTATGTTTGGGCTGCTTTAGCGCGCTTAGCAACTATCTTGGTATTTATTGAATACGGATTGAAGTTGCTGATTCGCATTGATTATCCGCGTATATTTTTCAATTGCGAAGATTTACTGCTGGATTACGGCAGCTGCTTTTAAATAGGTTGCGCGAACAAACCTTGAGTAGATTTTGGCTGCTTGCTCCTTGATAGAGCCCTCAAGACAAACGTTTATGTTTACAGATTGTCCCGTTTAAATATAGAAAGTTGATCGAACATGAAGGAATCTGTTTAATGCCACTTATTCCATCCGCTAATTTTGATAGCGTGTATAATATTAAATTCATCAGTTTTGGTTTCTGGATGAACAATGCTCAAACAACATTGATTTACAGGGTGCTTGTAAAGCTGTTATCGCCAGAAAGCCAGTAGAAAATACTAACAATGGAGCTTGAATGATGAAACAGCGTATTGATCTTATGGGTTGTCAGATTGACAATCTCACTATGGAAGAAACTCTACAAACGGTTGAAGGTTTTATACAATCCGGTCGACCCCATCAACATGTTGTCGTCAATGTCGACAAAGTAGTTAAAGCCAATAGAGACCATGAATTACGCCGTATTATTAATGAATGTGCCTTGGTTAATGTAGATGGTATGCCAGTGGTATGGGCATCACGGTTACTTGGCAAACCTCTGAAAGAGCGGGTAACCGGCGTTGATTTGTTTGAAGCCCTCATGCAGCGCTCCGCTGAAAAAGGCTGGCGTATCTATTTCCTGGGGGCTACGGAAGAAGTGGTTTCCACAGTAACACTGATCTATGAAAACAAGTATCCGGGTTTATCGATAGTCGGTTACCGCAATGGTTACTGGACAAAGGAGCAAGAACCCCGTGTTGTGGAACAGATTAAAGCCGCGCAAGCCGACCTTTTATTCGTTGCCATTAGCTCTCCCAAAAAAGAACAATTTCTTAGCAATCATCAAGCGGAAATGAGAATTCCGTTTGCTATGGGCGTTGGCGGTACTTTTGACGTGATGGCAGGTAAAGTTAATAGAGCACCGCTATGGATGCAAAAATCAGGCTTCGAATGGTTTTTCCGTTTCTTGCAAGAACCGCGCCGCATGTTTAAACGTTATTTTATTGATGATATGGCGTTTTTTTGGTTATTGTTAAAAGAGGCCGCGCGGTAGTAATACATCGTGAGTTTCTTATCCCAAACTCACGTTCGAAACCTCAAATGCCGGGCTCCGCCACCGCCCCCCTGTTCAATCTACGATACTATTGCTCAAAAATAACGGGCATTAATCCAAAAATGCATTGCAACGCTGGCAATATAGCCCAATAAAATGACAGGCATCCAGCGCATGTGATAGCCAAAGGTATAGCCTTCCTTAATCTGCCCCAGCAATCCAACGCCTGGCGCTGAACCGATCGCCAACAAGCTACCGCCCACACCCAGCGTCAACGTCAGCAGCAACCACTGGCCGTGAGGAAGATCAGGATGCATACTCAGCACGGCAAACATCAGCGTACCGTTATCAATAAAGGCAGACGACAGGCCAATAATAATATTGGCCACCGTAGGATGATTCTGCCCATACAAAAAATGGGCTATGGCATCAAGGTAACCGACAAAACTTAAGGCTCCGATAATCATCATCGCGCCATAAAAGAACAGCAGCGTATCCCATTCCACATTGGCTACATTCTTAAAGACATCGAAATCTTGCTTTTCATTTTCGACCGGAACATCCACACCAAAAAACTTGTAGGCATACGCATATTCACTTTCGCGATTATTGACCGTTTTTGTCAGATAAAAACTGAAAAACTGTAACAGCGCTAAACCTGCCATCATGCCGGCAGCAGGTGGCAGCTCAAGATAGACATTGCCCCACACCGTAATACTGAGTGTCACAGCAAAAAGAAACAGTATCCGTTTGCTTCCCCGCAAGAGAGTAATCGCCCGGCTTGATGCGGCGGGTGTTTCTTTGGGGATAAAAAAGTGCATGATGGCGGCCGGAATGAGGAAATTGACCAGGCACGGAATAGCCAAGGCAAAGAACTCTCCGAAACTCAGGATTTTGTGTTGCCAAACAAACAAGGTTGAAATGCCGCCCAACGGGCTAAATGAACCGCCAGCATTGGTTGCCACCACAACATTGACGCAGGCTATGCCTATGAATTGGGGCTTATTTTTGCCAACCGCCATCGCCACTGCACCCATTAATAACCCCACCGCCAGACCGCTGACCACGGTAGAAAGAAAAAATGCCAGAAAACCGGTTATCCAAAACAGCTGCCGATAGCTGAATTGCTTACTGAGCAGCCAAATCCGTAGCCCGTTGAAAACACCACGTTCCTCCATGGCGTTCAGGTAGGTCATGGAAACCAGAATAAACAACAGCAATTCGACATACGCGAGCAGATTACTTTCAAATGCAACAGCAGCCGCCTTCGCTTGGCCATGCAGAGCATAGTAAGTGCAAATCACAAACCAAATGATAGCCGCGCCTAAGACCATCGGTTTGGACTTACGCAGCTCAATCACATCCTCCGACATCGCCGCCACGTAGGCCAAGACCGTAAGAAGGATAGAAAGGTAGCCGACAATATGATGAGTGAGATCGAGTGGCACTGTTGCTCCCCCAGAATTTTCAGCCGCAAAAACGCTACTGGGTAACAATAATAACGCGATGATAAGTCGTATGCCGTTCACAAGCTTCCCTTAATGACAAAAAATTCAATTTCCAAGAATTATCACAGAAAGACCGGAGTGAGCCAAGTTTTTTGAAGCCTTATATAAACCTTTGTGCAGATGTTGTTGACGCTGCTTTGCCATTACAGTTCAAAGCGAATACCGAGCTCAATCACCCAATCAACCGGAATTTTGAAAAATTCGATAGCACTCGACGAGTTATGGAACAAAAATCGAAATATCGGCCTGCGCCAGGCAGGCATGGGGCTTCTGCGCCGGAACGATATGAATTCTCTGCCGAGAAAAAAGGATACCTTTTTTTGATTGACGTGCAACCCATGCTGTTCACATAATTCCAGTGCCCAACGCACGTCTTGCGGTTGTTTGAAACCAAAGTAGAATTTCACGCGGTAAAAATTCCCGTTTGCGCCGTAAGCGCGTATTTTAATACGGTGCGCTTCATCAACATAAGGCTCATCCTTAGTGACAATGGTCAGCACAACAACTTGCTCGTGCAAGACATGGTTGTGTTCAAAATTATGTAGGAATACTGGCGGTACACCATGTAGGCTGCGGGTCAAATAGATTGCCGTACCGGGTACCGTTGCCGGTGGATTTTTTTGTATTTCTGCTTCAAGATCCTCAAACAGCACATGCTTTTCATTCTGACTTTCCGTCAACAGCTCACGGCCTTTAATCCAGGTGGTCATAATCAAAAATAACACCGTGCCGACAACCAACGGCAGCCAGCCTCCGGTCGGTATTTTTAAGCTATTGGAAGAAAAAAACAGCACATCGATGACCAAAAAGGTCGATAAAAACGTCACGCTGGTGACTGTGTTCCATTTCCATAGCGCCTGAATAACAATAAACGCCAACACGGTATCAACGATCATAGTGCCGGTAACCGCGATGCCGTAAGCAGAAGCGAGCGCAGATGAAGACTTAAAGCTTAAGACCAATATGAATACCGAAACCATCAACAACCAATTGACTGCGGGCAAATAAACCTGTCCCATTTCATCACCTGAAGTGTGAAAAATATTCATGCGTGGACAGTACCCCAACTGTATCGCCTGCCGTGTTACCGAAAATGCACCGGAAATCACCGCTTGCGAGGCGATAACGGTCGCCAGGGTCGATAGAATCAGCAGAGGATATAGCGCCCAAGTCGGCGCCAGTAAATAGAAAGGATTTTGTATCGCTTCGGGATGATTAATCAACAATGCCCCTTGACCAAAATAGTTGAGCAGCAAGGCCGGAAAAACAAAACCGAACCAGGCGTAGCGGATCGGCTTTAAACCGAAATGCCCCATATCGGCATACAACGCTTCAGCGCCAGTGATCGCCAGCACTACCGCACCCATAATCAAAAAACCATGCCAACCCAGTTCCCACAACACATGCATAGCATAATACGGGTTGATGGCCTGTAATACGCCCGGTTCGTTGATAATATTGACCACACCCATGAGCGCCAACACGCCGAACCAGACACACATCACCGGCGCGAAAATTTTTCCGACATGTCCCGTTCCCTTGGCTTGCATGATGAACAACACGCTCAACACCGCTATCGTTATCGGCAGCACGTAATGTTCCAACTGGGGGGCAACGATTTGCAAGCCTTCCACCGCACTGAGTACGGAAATGGCCGGAGTGATTATGCTGTCGCCATAAAACAGCGACGCACCAAGCAAGCCGATGGTGATGATAAATCGCATACGTCCGGGATTATCCCGCGAGCCGTGTAAGGCCAGCACCATCAATGCCATGATGCCGCCTTCGCCTTTATTATCAGCACGCATGATGAACACGGCGTATTTGGTGGTTACCACCAGCGTTAACGACCAAAAGATCAGCGACAGTACGCCCAGCACATGGTTTTTATCAATGGATAAGCCGTCGTGGAAGCATTCCTTGAATGCGTATAACGGACTAGTGCCGATATCACCGAAGACGACACCAATTGCGCCTAAAGCCAGTCCTGCGAGCTGTTCTTTTGAATAATTTTGTGAGTTTGCGGACATCTAGAAATTGATTATGAAATCATTAAAAAAGGCATAATGCCTACGTATCTTTTTTCATTTAATCATGTCCGGCAAAAAATATCACTACTCTT
>SBAV01000003.1 GCA_005239965.1 Methylobacter tundripaludum | reverse complement strand
GTTTATTTTTGGCTTTTTAGATGGATTTTCCTCTAAGTTAGCGATTTTAAAGGTAAATTAGCGCGAGACCAGAAAAAATAAATCATTTAATATCAATCGCTTAAGCTATGAACGGGAACGCCTGGCAGAATAACCGTTTCAGGCAAAGACTACAGCATACGCCCATCGTTTGTTATGCCTTAATTTTGCGCTCTCAAATCCAATGACAACAAAAAAATATCTCGGTGTAAAAAGTCCAGCAGATAGACTGAATGGCTATTCGTACCATGATAATTGGTTACAAAATCTGTTGATTTCCGCCTCGCTCAGGGAATTTCGACCGACTCCATAATCCGGTACAATCAGAACATTTGCAATCATCCAGTCATATAAATATAAATTTTCTTGTGTACACTGTTAAACACACCGCTTATCCGAGGTAGAAAATATCATGAAATTATTGAAAGGTTCTGTTGCCGCGCTGGTTACCCCTTTTGTTGATGATGCAGAGCAATCCGTCAACAGGGAAAAACTCGCTGAACTGGTCAAGCTGCATGCCGGCAGCAACACGGCGGCGATTGTACCGTGTGGCACTACCGGCGAATCGCCAACGTTGTTGGATGAGGAGTGGGACGCAGTCGTGTCAACAGTAATCGAGGTTGCCCGAAATACCCATCTCAAAGTCATTCCAGGAACCGGTTCGAACAGCACACGGGAAGCGCTTAGATTAACGGAGCGGGCGGCAGAACTGGGTGCCGATGCCTGTCTGGTGGTAACGCCTTATTACAACAGGCCCAGCCCGGAAGGAATGCTGGCGCATTTTCAGGAACTGGATAAAGTGGGTATCCCGCTTATTCTCTATAATATACCCAGCCGAACCGGAATCGATCTTGGTGCTGACCTCATCATGGAACTCTGCGAAAAGCGTCCGTCAATCGCCGGATTAAAGGCATCTAATGGCGATCTTGATCAAATTACCGAGGTTATCTACCGATCGTCCCAGCTTGGCCGTCCTTTCTCGGTGTTTTCCGGCGATGATTCGCTGACCTTGCCCATTCTTTCAGTGGGCGGGGTCGGCGTGATTTCGGTGGCGGCAAACATTATGCCGCAGGTGATGAACGAACTGGTCGCCAGTGCCATGCGCTCGGATTGGGAACAGTCCAGGCTTATCATGCATGCCATTCATGGTTTTTGCCGCGCCTTACTCAAATTGGGTTCAAATCCGGCTCCCATTAAATCGGTAATGAACCGTGCGGGTATAAAGGTAGGATCATGCCGAAAACCTTTGGTGGATTTATCGGAGGATAAGGCGGCAACACTTTTTTCTGAATTGCAGATGATGCTTACCCGGCTTTCTACACAGCATATCCCTTACGATGAAATCTTAACGAAATTTAATGATAACGCCGTGGAATAACTATGATGCTGGAATTAGACGAATATATCAAACTGCTGGCCGGGCTTCTGTCAGTGGTGGATCCTATCAGCGCCATCCCGCTTTTCATTAGCTTGACTGAGCATCGAAGTTCCTCGGAGCGGCGGTATATCGCTTGTGTTTGTGCCATATCGGTATGCGCTGTGCTGCTGTTTGCCCTGGCAGGTGGCAAGGCTATGCTGGATCTTTTCGGTATCAGTATTCCTTCGTTTCAAATTGCGGGCGGGATTGTCATTCTGTTAATGGGGATTTCCATGCTCAAAGCCGCGCATGACCGCGCCCGAAATACACCGGAGGAACGGGCGGAGTCGGTTGATAAAGAGTCTATCGCCGTCGTGCCGATGGCAATTCCGCTGCTGAGTGGCCCTGGTGCTATCAGTACTGTTATTGTCTACCATAACCTGAATCCTTCCTGGACCCATGATCTGCTGGCAGGTTGCGTTATTGCCACAGTTGCTGTGGCAGTGCTGCTGTGTTTGCTGATGGCGGAAAAAATCGCTAATTTACTGGGGAAAACCGGTATGAATGTGATTACCCGCGTATTTGGTTTGATTATTTTATCTATCGCGGTGGAGTTTATCACTAAAGGACTAGTTGCCATTTTTCCTGTACTGGGACAATCGGCGTAATCCCTGAATTTGATTTGTCATGCATTTTTTGTGAACTTTCGCCATCAATAGAATATAGCTTCATGATTTTAAATATTGACCTGATTTTTTGACCTGCGATCATCACTATGAAAAACAATTCCCGAAACAAAACAATATTTAGAAGTCTATGGGGATGGAACGGTAAATCCAGTAGCCTGCTTCAGGCACCCCCCGCCGTTTCTCCATTGTTACCCGCAAAACTCATCCAGCTTGCCCAAAGCAACATCGATGCTGTTTTGGTAGAACTGAACAGCTCTTCCGAGGGGTTAAGCGAACTCCAGTCCAATCTTCGGCTACGCAAAGCGGGACTAAATGAAATTGCCCATGAGAAACCTCAGCGGTGGTATGCCCAGTTTTTAAAAACCTTTCAAAATCCGCTGGTCATTTTATTGATTACGCTGGCGATCATTGCCCTGTTGACCGAAGACATCAAAGCGGCCGTGATTATTCTCACTATGGTGGTTTTCAGCGTCATCCTGCGCTTTTCCCAGGAATTTCGTTCCAGCAACGCGGCTGAAAAACTAAGGGCTTTGGTACATACAACGGCCACCGTTAGCCGAAAAGATTCCCGTAAGGACATTTCCCCCAGTTTGGCGGCAGATATGGGATTGACGCTCAATCTCGATGTGCCCGCCCAACAGGAAATCCCCATTAAACTCCTGGTTCCCGGTGACGTGATTTTTTTGGCTGCGGGAAACATGATCCCGGCGGATGTGCGGTTGATTGCCGCCAAGGATTTGTTTGTGAGCCAGGGTTCGTTAACCGGTGAGTCCTTGCCCGTTGAAAAGCATCCCACATTGCCGAACGATCAGTTGCAGATCCAAAATCCGTTGGAGCTGGCCAATCTTTGCTTCTTCGGCACCAACGTCATCAGCGGAACAGGAATTGCTGTGGTGATCGAAACCGGCAGCAATACGTATTTGGGTTCTCTTGCAAAAACCATCGTGGCGCATAAGACCGTAACCAGTTTTGACAAGGGCGTGAACGATGTCAGTTTTTTGTTGCTGCGCTTCATGCTGGTGATGGCTCCGGTGGTTTTTCTGATCAATGGTTTCATCAAAGGCAACTGGACGGAGGCCTTCTTTTTTGCCCTCTCTGTAGCCGTGGGTTTAACACCGGAAATGTTGCCGATGATTGTGACGGCAAACTTGGCACGCGGGGCGCTCGCCATGTCCAAGAAAAAGGTGATTGTCAAGAATATCGATGCCATTCAAAACTTTGGGGCGATGGACATCCTGTGTACCGATAAAACAGGCACGCTTACGCAGGACAAAATTATCTTGGAAATGCACCTGGATATTTACGGGGCAGAAAATGAAGAAGTCCTGGAATTTGCCTTTCTCAATAGTTTCTATCAAACAGGCTTAAAAAATCTGTTGGATGTGGCCGTCCTGGAACACATCGAACTTCACGAATCCTTAAAAGTTGAACATACGTTTTGCAAAATTGATGAAATTCCATTCGATTTTGTGCGCCGTCGTATGTCCGTTGTGGTTGAAGAAGAAAATCATCACCATGAACTGATCTGTAAAGGCGCTGTGGAAGAAGTTCTCCAGGTCTGTACACAGGTCAAGGTAAATGGTCAGATTTTGCCCGTTGATGCAACGCTCCAGGAACAGGTCACCCGGTTAAATCAGGAACTCAACGAAGATGGGCTGCGGGTGATCGCCGTGGCTTACAAAGAGTTGCCCCTCGACCAGCGCAGTTATTCCGTTGCCGATGAGCAGAATTTAATCCTGACCGGTTTGATTGCGTTTCTTGATCCGCCTAAAGACTCGGCGGCGCGTGCGATTGCCGCTCTCCATCACGGCGGGGTGCAGGTGAAAGTGCTGACCGGTGACAACGCCATTATTGCCCAAAAGACGTGTAAAGATGTCGGGTTGTCAGTCCAAAACACGCTGTTGGGCAATGAAATTGAAGCCCTGTCGGATGAAGAGCTCGCCGAACGTGCCGAAACCACCACCATTTTTGCCAAACTGTCGCCGCTACAAAAATCCCGGATTATCCATGTGCTGCGTCATAAAGGCCACATTGTCGGTTTTATGGGTGATGGCATCAACGATGCCGCCGCCTTGCGGGAAGCGGATGTCGGCATTTCCGTGGACACTGCGGTGGATATTGCCAAAGAGTCTGCCGACATTATTTTGTTGGAAAAAAGCCTGCTGGTGTTGGAAGCAGGCATCATTGAAGGGCGTAAAACCTTTGGCAATATCGTCAAATACATTAAAATGGGCGCCAGTTCCAACTTTGGCAATATGTTTAGCGTTTTGGGTGCCAGCGCATTGCTGCCGTTTTTGCCGATGCAGCCGGTGCAAATCTTACTGAATAACCTGCTCTATGATTTCTCCCAAACCGGCATCCCCTTTGACCATGTGGACGAAGAATACCTGACAAAACCCCGTAAATGGCTGGTGGGTGATATTCAGAAGTTTATGCTGTTTATCGGCCCGATGAGTTCAATTTTCGACTACGCCACCTACGCGTTGATGTGGTTTGTTTTTCAGGCCAATACCATCGACCAGCAAGCCCTGTTTCAAACCGGCTGGTTTGTGGAAAGCCTGATGACACAGACCTTGATTGTGCATATCATCCGCACCCCTAAAATTCCTTTTTTTCAAAGCCGTCCGGCACTACCCATGCTGCTGATTACCCTTACGATTATGGCAGTTGCCCTCTATCTGCCTTTCTCGCCGATTGCCGCAATGCTGGGATTTGTCCCCCTGCCCACGCCCTACTTTTTCTGGTTGGCCTTAATCCTGTTCAGCTATTGCGTGCTCACTCAACTGATGAAATCCTGGTTTGTCAGAAAGTATGGGTATAATTAATCCATTAGGCTTTCTTGGGAGTTTTTGTATGAGTTCTTGTTGTGATAACAATTGTGCAATTGAAAAGTTGCGCGAAAAACAGCGTGGAACACTTAAGGTCGTCCTCAGTGTAAATGCTGTTATGTTCATCGTTATAGCGGCTGCCGCATTCTACGGAAAATCTACGGCTCTCCTTTCGGACAGCCTGGATAACCTAGGAGATGCACTGACATATAGCTTGAGTCTGTATGCTGTCTCCCAAGGCAGTATGGCGAAGGCGAAAGTCACGTTATTCAAAGGTGCTTTAATTTTCCTTTGTGCGTGCGTGGTCTTGGCGCAAATAATCCAGAAGCTAATGGTTCCAGTACTACCCTCCTATGAGGTTATGGGTATTTTTAGCTTAATGGGCTTGGTCGCAAATTCGCTGTGCTTGTTTCTACTGTGGAAGCACCGGAACGAGGACATAAATATGAGTTCCGTCTGGGAATATTCGAGAAACGACATCGCATCCAATCTATCGGTATTTATTGCTGCGGGTGCTGTCTGGTTTTTTGAATCGGGGTGGGCGGACATTACTGTTGCATCATGCCTTGTTTTGCTGTTGCTCAGTTCCTCTGTTCGCGTTCTTGTTTCTGCATTCAAAGAATTACGTGTAACACATTAGGTCTGCCGCCAACCCATGATGCAATATGCCCTTAAAATTGTCCTTTCATCAGCCATTCTTGTCGCTGTCGCCGAGTTGGCTAAACGCAGCTCTTTTTGGGCGTCTGCCCTGGCTTCTTTGCCGCTCACCTCGTTACTCGCGTTTATCTGGCTCTACCTTGACTCAGGCGATATCAATAAAGTGGCAAGGCTTTCTCAGGGTATTTTTTGGCTGGTTTTACCCTCCATGGTGCTATTTATCATTTTACCGCTGTTGCTTCGTGGCGGCCTTGGATTTTGGTTAAGCCTTGGTACTGCTTGTTTTGCAACCGCCATCGCTTATTTCGGCATGGTTAAAATCTTGGAGGTATTGGGTGTTCGCCTTTAGGGGTTATGGCTAACCTGGCTTATTGATGTTTATTCAGGGCATTTGAATTCTTTTGACATTGCATATAAAACTATGAGCACCACACAAAAATCACTAACGCCTTACGCCTGGCTGTCAATCTTGGCAGCAATCATGACAATTGCCTTGAAAAGCTATGCTTACTGGCTTACCGGCTCGGTGGGTTTGCTGTCTGATGCGCTGGAATCGCTGATCAATTTGGTTGCCGCCGTCATTATGTTAATCGTACTGAGCATTTCCGCTCGTCCACCCGATGATAATCATGCTTATGGCCATGAGAAAATAGAATACTTTTCCAGCGGCGCTGAGGGCATCATGATTTTGCTGGCTGCTTTCAGCATAGGCTTTACCGCTTGGGAGCGCTTGTTGAATCCGCAGCCTTTGCAGCAACTTGATGTCGGCATTGCGGTTTCCATATTTGCGTCGCTCATCAATCTGCTGGTGGCAAAAATTCTGATCAGCGTCGGTAAGCGCCGGCAATCCATTACCCTGGAATCGGATGGCAAGCACCTCATGACCGATGTCTGGACCACAGGGGGTATCCTTATCGGTATCGCCGCTATCACCGTCGCTAATCATTTTGAAATCAGCATGGCTTTTGCCAGGCGATTGGGCTTGACCGGCTGGGAAATCCTTGATCCCATCATTGCGATTTTGGTGGCGATTAATATTGTTTGGGCCGGCCTGCAACTGATACGGCGCACAGTATGGGGATTGATGGACTCCGCCATGGCACCGGAGGAACAAGCAGAAATTGTGGCCATTCTTGAGCAATTTTCTGCATCCCACGCTATTGCTTATCATGCCCTGCGCACCCGTTATGCCGGTGCGCGGCGATTCATGTCGGTACATATACTGGTGCCTGGCAATTGGACGGTAAAGCAAGGACATGACTTGGTAGAAACACTGGAACAACAGATCATGACGCTATTTGACAATATCGACATCGATACCCATCTTGAACCCATCGAAGACCTTGTTTCCTGGCAGCATTGAGAATTTTTTGCTTCCTATTGGAAAATGAAGTTAGTAATCTCTAAACTGTTTGTGTTGTTTGATCCGATAAAAAGGGACGATCTCGGCCTTTCAAATTAACCGACTGATACCAAGAAAATAACCTAATGTTAAGACTATTCAATATCGACAATGGCATGCTTAAAGAGCAAACGCCGCATGAAGATTTGCTTAAGAAAGCGGTAGATGCAGCTACGTGGATTGATGCACACGATCCCAGCGACAATGAGCGCGCCCAACTGCAAGAATTTCTGCACACAACTCTACCCGAATCGGATGATGTGGAGGAAATTGAATCTTCGGCACGCTACTTTGTTGATAATATCGGCATTCATGTACGTTCTTTGTTCCTTGCGCAAAGCGAAGGGCGGCATCATACTTCCACTGTCGCTTTTATTTTGCAAAATGAGCGTTTAATAACACTGCGTGAAGGTAATTTGGCAGACTTTCGCCTGTTTCGCTTGCGTGCGCGGCGCGGACAGGTGATGGCGCACTCGCCTCAGGAATTGCTGATCATCATGCTTGAGCAGAAAGTAGAAAATCTTGCCGATGCCCTGGAAGACATTCATCGTAAGCTTGAGGATGTCAGTTTTATAGTGCTGGAGGTGGTAGACTCGGATCTTGAAGATGCTATTGATCAACTTGCCAAACTGGAAGACAGCAATGGCAAGATTCGTCTGTGTCTGATGGATACGCAACGTTCCATTTCCTTTTTGCAAAGACATCTGCGCCATCATGCTGGCCTACAGGAAACAGCACGGGAAATTATGCGTGACGTGGATACATTAATGTCACACACGACTTTTTTGTTTGATAAGATCAATTTTTTGATGGACTCGACCCAAGGGTTTATCAACATTACCCAAAACAAGATTATTAAAATCTTTTCCATTGCTGCTGTGGTATTTCTGCCTCCCACCCTTGTAGCCAGCATTTATGGCATGAATTTTCAATACATGCCGGAACTCAATATAAAGTTGGGCTATCCAGGCGCACTGGGGTTAATGGTTTTGGTGGGGATTGCACCTTATTGGTTTTTTAAGCGAAAAGGATGGCTGTGAGTTGTCGCTCCATTAGTAATTGTATTAGTAATTGTGTAATTATTCAGTCCCCCTCTTTGAAAAGGAGGGGTTAGGGGAGGTTTTATGACAAAATCCCCCCTCAAATCCCCCCTTTTCAAGGGGGGGGGTGAATAAGTACGAAATTGTTACGGTCGCCACATTCAAAGGATGCACATGATTATCAAGCTTTACCAATCTCTAGCATTAGCAAGGGCCTGTGCAAAG
>SBAV01000350.1 GCA_005239965.1 Methylobacter tundripaludum | reverse complement strand
CTCCTATTAAATAGTTTGAGGATATCACTGATAATTGTTTGATTATGCTTAATCACGTTGCTGATACAAATGACAAAACAGTGCAACGCGGTAATTACCGGCGTGTCGAATAATGCCTGAACTGGCAATCTCTTCTGCCAGCTCGGCTTGTCGTCTTTTGCGATCATCTTTGAGAAGTTGTTTATTGCGTTCAAGCATTCGCACCGTGCGATAAGCGAAATAACTGTGCCACAGAGCGTTTTCCGGTTTTTCATGGACTTTTTCAGCCATGTCGATCAGGGTAAGCAATCCGTAAACATAACCCGTGCTAAGGTTGTTGTCTTGGGTTAGGCGCTTTAACGCAGAAAGGCGATTTACGGTAAGTTGTGCAAATTCATCCCAATGCATACGCTGGTTAAAACAGCTCACCGCATTTTTAGGGGCAATATCCAATTTGTTAGGATTATGTGCCTTAGCCTGATCCAATACCTCTTCTGCCATATCGCCCAATTGGTTAATCGGCAAACCTGGCTTAGTGGTGCTAATGCCTGCGGAAAAGTGTACTTCAGAATTTCCTGCTACATAGTCGTGAAAAGCTTGTCGCATTTTGTTGGCCAGTTTAATTTGCGACAGCCACGGGCCAATTAAAAAGAAATCGTCGCCACCCGCAAATACGGTATAACAGTTTTGAAATTCTTTTTTGCACAGCCAAGGCAGGTAAACGGTGAAAAAAGCGTTGATTTGCCGCGACAGCGCAGCGGTCTTGCTAAAGCTGACATCCTCACCCAAACCGGACTGAAAAATCATGCCGAGATTATCGACATCGCCTTTTAAAGTGGACAAGGCGCTGATGCCTGACCATTGATGATTTTCTTCCAAGTTTTTGTCTTCGCAAGCAATGTGGTTAAGCGTCTTTGCTTCGCCTAAATCCAGCTTGTCTTCCCCTGCATATTTGCCCAATGCGGCTTCAGCCTGCGCTTTGTCATTGAACAAGGGGACATAGGCATTGATGGTGCGCCGAGCGTAGCCATTCCACAGTGCTTTGTCAGCGGATTTGGGCAACGAAAAGTCCCACGCTCTTAATAAGTTGCCATTTTTGGCTTGTTCGCCGAATTTTCCTTGGGCATCTTCTGACTCTGCAAAACTGATATGGTAACCAAATACAGGGATTTTTAAGGTACTGGGCATTCCCAATGATTGACGGGTAATCAAGATGCGTTCCCTACAGGTCAACCATTTGCCGGTTTCAATTTGATCATAGGCTAAGCCACTGATGTGAGTGTCCTTGTCAAGCTGCTGGATAGCGGGAGAACGGCCATCGATTTTGCATACACCTTTTTCATTATCAAAACTGTCGAGAAAGTCTTTAAAAATAACCGGTGTCGATGGATTGCCACAAAGATTGAACCGTTGGTTTTTAATAACTTCCAACTGTTCAAACAGACGTTTAATTAGTAGTTTGTAGGGGCTGGTTTTGCCTTCCTTCCCACGACGAAAATCATTGCACGATGCTTCCGTCCATGCCAAACCAACTCCTGCTTGTCCCCAGCTATGATCTAAAAACCACTTATCCATTTCTAATCGCACTTGCTGTAGCAGTGCTTTGGTTTTATCGGTATTGGGCGCGACAATCATAAACTTGCCCGCCGCATTAATCACTTGGCTGGTCGAGGGCAAATCCAGGGCATCCAATATTTTTAACGCCGCGCATTCGCTGAGCAGAGACACATAAAAAGAACGTCCACGCAGCAGCTTGGCAGCACGTTTGTTGGTGTCGCCGCCGCTGGCAAAGATAAAATCCTGAATACCGAAAAAGTCACCCTGGATCAATAAAAACTTATCCTCTTTCCAGCTTTCTTGCTGGGCTTTTAACGCCTTAGCCGTTTCTTCACCTGATTCACCACGTTCATGATGATAGCGCCATAACGCCGTCGCCAAGGCCGCTGCAACACGGGAATGATCGTACAACGATACATCCGGGCGGATATTAAAAGCCGTTGCTGACGGTATTGCTTGCGTATAAACACCCCACAAGGTTTCAAAGTGATCCAGCCATAATGACCAATTGTTACGGTGCGATTTGGGCATTAGTTTTAAGGCTTCAGTAAAACCTTGCCATAAATCCAGGTATTCTTTTTGGGCAGCTTTGTCATCATTGCCTTCGCATTTACTGGCTATTACTGGAAAAATACTGTTTGGAGATAACGGCCTGAGCGGGTAACGATAAGCGTATTGTTGTGGCGGTATTTTTTTATCATCGCCTAGCCGGATCTGCTCAAATAATGGTAATTGCCGTGCTGTGTAATGGTTTTTACCTGTGGAAGTGCCTTCCTCGGCTTCATTATATTTTTCAAATTCTTCACGGTCGAAACCCGATGCTACACGGTCAGCTGTTGCAATAACCCATTGCAAAAAACTTTCCGGCTTATGATGTTTGGCCGCTGCATTAATAAAGGAGTCATCCGCATCTTTGGTTTTCCAGGAGCCAAAAGGCGCGAAATTCACGCCAGTCAAATCTGGCATATAGCCTTCAATCAAATCCATTGCTAGGCCAGTATAAGCGGCATGAACGTGGGTAAATCTAACGTTTCTATCATCTGTATACTTTTTTTGGCGTGGGCAATAGAGATCTTTATTTGCTTCTATAGTCTCTTTTGATACGGGTATTCTCGCCCTTTCACCAAATTTGCCGAGATCGTGTAAAAATGCCGCCAAAGCGATACGGCTGGATTGTTCAAGCAATGAGTTGTTGGCCATTTTAAGTTCTCATAGGTATGTAATCTGCTCAGCAGGCAACAAAATCTGATGTCGTTTAGGTCTGTCGCCTACGGTGGTAATCAGGAAAGGTGTTCCGGCCTGTTGCAGGTGTTGGGTAATTTTTTTGTTAATCCTGGATTTTCGCTGCTCAAAAAAACTTTTGCCCATACCGGTTCCCAAAGTCTTAACCGTGCGATCAGCACCACCCATTTCACCGACAACTAACCGGTACTGGGCAAGATAGCGTTGAGCATACTCCGGTTCTAAAAGAACCTCGCTAGGGCAAATAGGGGAAGAAAACAAGGTAAATTGGCACTGGATAATCCAGCTGTAAAAAGCCAGATCGGCAGGTGACAGATAAATGATTTGATCCCGTGCTTCAATGCAGCGTTGCTTAATTCTACTTTGTTAAATCAACATCGCCCTATCATGTTGAAAAAACCAATTGATTTTTAAACGCATAATCAATCGATGCTTGCCTCCTCCTGT
>SBAV01000437.1 GCA_005239965.1 Methylobacter tundripaludum | reverse complement strand
TGAAATGCACTATTGAGATATACTAGATTAAAAAAATATTTATAGTATGAATTAAATCAACTACTTATGCGATACTTGGATTTAACAAAGTAGAATTATCTTGTGCAGCGATGATTCCTTGTACACGGGCATCACCACCAATATTATCCGGCGCTTTGAGCAACATACCGTTCAACAAGGCGCTAAGTATTTTCGGGGGCGCCAACCCAAGCGGCTGGTTTATATGGAGTCTGAGCATAGCCGCAGTTCTGCCAGTCAACGTGAGATTGCCATCAAAAAACTTACTCGTCTGCAAAAGTTGCAGTTGATTGCTTCGGGTAGCAATCAGTTGGAAGGAAAATATTTAACCTTATAAAATTAGGCCAACAACGCCAAATACTCATCCTCGCTAATGACTTGCACGCCTTTTTGGGTAGCGGCGGCAATTTTGGCTGCTCCCACATCTGTACCGGTCACCAGAAAATCAGTTTTACCGGTTACCGATGTGGCAACCTTAGCGCCCAAACGCTTGGCTTGTTGCGCCATAACATCACGTTTTCCATGTACCATCGTGCCGGTGAAGACTATGGTTTTACCGGCAATGGGGCTGTGGTTTTGCTGCTGTTCTGAAAGTAGGGGCGTGGTGGTTAGATTAAAGCCCAATTGATAAAGCTGCTGGAACTCGTGCTTAATTTTTGCCAGGCACTCCACCACTGCTGCCGCTGTTTTGTCGGCAAAGCCTTCGATGCTGATTATATCGTCAGCAGTCAATTTAAAAATATCAGTCAGGCGGTAGTGCTGGAGCAAACGTTCGCAATTGCCCAAGCCCATACGGTAGAGGCCAAACGCGCCCAGAAAACGCCAATCTTCAATGGCTTCGTTTTGGCTGCGCTGGCGCTGTGCCAGCAGGTTTTGCGCGGTTTTCTCACCAAATCCCATACTGATCAGGTCTTCCAGTGTGAGTTGATAGATGGCATACACGGAATTGACACCGGCTGCGTGCAGTTTTTGTATGGTTTTTTCGCCGAAACCATCATTATTGGCCAAGGTCCTGAAAAAATGCTCAATGGTATTTTCGATTTGTGCAGGACATTGCGTGGTGTTTGGGCAATGCAAATAATCGCTGTCCCATATCAATTCATTGCCGCAACTGGGGCAGTGATCGGGAATTTGTGGCGCTTTGGCGGTAATGACGCGCTCTATTTTAGGAATGACCATGCCGCTACGGGTTAATTCGATCACTGTGCCGACACCGATGCCTTGTTCTTTGACCATGCCGTAATGGTGCGCTGTAGCCCTGGAAATCAACGCACCGCTTAATCGGGTGGGTTCCAGTTCGGCGACAGGATTAACCCGGCCGGAGCGCGATGTTTGCGGTATGACGCTTAACACTGTGACCGTAGCGGTTTCGATATTGTCTTTATAGGCGATCTGCCAGCGGTGATGATGCCGTGTTGCGCCCAAATGGGTTTTTAGAGTTTCATCGGTGACCTCAAAGACCACGCCATCGACATCGTAATTCACACTGCTCAAGACTTGTGCGATGATGTCGGTGAGATTGGCCTTGAGTTTTTCGGCAGTGCCTTGCCAATGCGGCAACTGCGAAAACGGAAAGAACACCGCCGCATGGTTCTGTATGGCTTCCAGCGCGTGTTGTTCCAGGTCTTTCTCTTTGATGATGCTGGCCTGGAAGTTTCGGGCATTGTCGAAAGTGCCGGCCAGATGGCTGGCAAAGTAACTTTGGCTGACGACGATTTCCCCCGCGCCTTGGCCACGTAAACCATTGCCGCCGACAATCAAGCCGCGTTCAAACACACGGGTAATATCCGTGCCTTTCCGGCCATCGCCGCGTGTGTAGAGCAGTTGGCCATCGTCGAAAGCGGCATAACCATCCAGCTTGGGTGTAGCTTTAAAGCTTAAGCTCGCAACGTCAATACCAATTTCTTCGGCGGCTTTTTCTATGCGGGCCAACCATTTTTCTATACCGTCCTGGGTGTAGGTTTTTTCAGTGGACAGCATTTTTTCCGGCAGAAGCACTGTTTTACCGGCAAAGGCCAGTTCGGGTTCTACGGTGTGCAGGTAGGGATGATCGGGGTGGCGTTTTTCAAGTTCTGCAAGAAATATGTGGTCGTAAGCCAGGTCAGAAATCAGCGGATGACCTCCTCGGTACAAGCTATTGCAAATTTGCAAAAATTCAACTAATTGTTCATCGGTTAGTTGCCCGGCATTTGAGTGCGTGGCAATGTCGGTAATTTGTTCAGGCGACAAGGTTTGCGGCTTTAGGTTAGCTGCTTCAAGGAGTTGCCATTGTGTCGAATTGAGTATGTTCATTGGAATGATAATAAGTTAAACATTCGCAACCGCCCCAGCAGTTAGGATTGAGAACACAGATGGCACGTGCTAAAAATAAGATCCGTTTAATCTGCCTGATCGGTATTATCCATGTACCGTAGAGACGCAAGATTTTGCGTCTCTACGGAGGGTCAACACAGTATTGGCCGTATGTTTTGCTTCAAGGAACTGCGACTGCCGGATTGAGTTTTTTTACAGACTGCGCCGGATGGCTTCTACGGTTTCTTCGGTGAGCGGTTGTCTCTGGTGATCCCAAATCACGCCATCGAGTACTTCGGCCAAGTAGGCAATAGTATCGACATAATCATCAAACACGACACGTGCATCTTCCAATTGGCTATGCTGCATGAAAAAAACGATACCCGGACAGTAAAACGATTCCAGATTTTTATCGGGAAAAGTGCCGGGTTCGACCATACAAGCGATGCCAAAATTGACATAACGTTGCGCATCAAGTCGCTCAAAAATTTTCAGCGAACCATACTGAAGTCCCGCCGATTCGAATGCTTCAAACAAATCAACGCCATTAAAGCCTTTATCGGCATTAGCAACTATGCTGAATTGAATGATTGCAGGCAGTGACTCTCGTGGCTTAATTTCAAGCGGCTCATAATCAAAGTCAATATCAAAATCATCATCCTGCTCAACAACGGGTACAGGTTGTTGCGCCGCCTTGAGAGGCACCGGTTTTTTGTCGGTTGGTTTCTTATCGTTAGCTTGGCCCTGGGACTTTTTTTCTGGGGCGTTACTGGCAGCCTTTTGAGCAATAGGCCTATCAGATGTCAGGGGCAGGACATCAAAGTCATCGTGTTCAGGATGCAGTTTTAATGATTCATTGATGGCGCCAATATTTTTTTCACCATCAAAAATCTTGAAGTTATCCGACGACCTGCGACTTCTTAAATAACCCCACAACAGCATGGCCATCATGACCAGTAAACCGGAGGCAATAATTACAATTCTTAATATTTCTTTATCCATTTAGATTTCCGCAAGACTAACTGCTTCGTCAATATCAACAGCGACCATCCGGGACACGCCCGGCTCCTTCATAGTAACACCTGTCAGTTGTTTTGCAATTTCCATAGTGACTTTGTTATGGGAAATACATAAAAACTGCACAGATTCCGACATTTCTTCAACCATTTTAGAAAAGCGCCCCACATTAGCATCATCTAACGGCGCGTCGACTTCATCCAGCAAACAAAATGGCGCGGGGTTGAGCTCAAAGATTGAGAACACCAGCGCCACTGCGGTTAATGCCTTTTCACCACCGGACAGCAAATGTATAGAGCTGTTACGCTTGCCCGGTGGCCTGGCAATAATGTTAACACCGGATTCCAGTAAATCCTGTTCGGTTAATTCCAGATAGGCCTGGCCACCACCAAACAGTTTAGGAAACTTTTCCTGTAAGCCATTATTTATTTTATCGAAAGTTTCCTTAAAACGCAGCCTACTTTCTTTATCAATTTTATTAATGGCCTGGTCTAACGTTTGTAATGCTTCCATTAAATCCGCATGTTGTTCATTCAAAAAGTTCATGCGTTCTGATTGCGACTTATATTCTTCAATGGCGGTAAGGTTTATTGTCCCCAAACGTTCAATTTGTGTGGCCAATTCATCCACTTTTCGTTTCCAGGCCGGTTCTTCGGCATTTTCCGGCAAGGTACTCAGCACCTGTTCAATATTAGCATCAATTTCTTTAAGTTGTTCATTGACGGTTTGTTGCCTGACCTTGTTTTCCTGCAATTCAAAACGCAGCTGGTCGAGCTGGTCTTTTTGTTTTCCCAACGCTTTTTCTGCACGTGACTGCTCGCCTGATAGTACACTGATGTGTGCTTCAATGTCCTCTTGGCGTTGACGGTGTTGCGCGAGCTGGTTTTCCAGCTGGTTTTTATCGATGCTACGCTGTGCCAACAGTTCTTTTTCGGCATCGATGGGTGTGTGGGCCTGTTGTAATTTTTGTTCCAATTCTACGATGCGTTCAGCGCTTTGTTGCTGCTGAACCTGTAAGCGCTCGATTTGTTTGGTAATCAGGGTTTCTGAAGAACGTAACGATTCGATTTGCGCCTTGATGCTGTAAAACTGTTGCCGGGTTTCGTTGACGGTTTGTTCGGTCGTGTGTTGCTGGGCTTGCAGGGTTTGGCTTAATGCTTCCAGATGTTGTTTTTTTCGTTCCTGTTCTGCCATGACCTGCTCGGCTTCTTCCTGTAACAATTGCGATTCGGCAATGGTTTCGGCGTTTTCGGAAAGCTCTTGGTTGATGTCGTCCAGTTCATGATTGATCTGGTTTACGCGCCGTTGCTGTTGCTCTGCTTTTGCAGAAGTCGCGCTATATTCTACATTTTTAGCCGACAATTCTGCATTCAGGCTGTTGTGTTGTTGCTGCAGGGTTTCACGGCTGAGTTCGGCATTTTTTAAGGCGGTTTCGGTGGTTTCCAGTTGATCCTCGCAAGCTTCGATATCGCTATGCACGGTTTCTTGCCGTTGTTTTAATAATCGTAGCTCCTTTTCGCGCTGTAAAATGCCGGTTTTACTGTCTTGGCTGCGGATAATTTTTATCCAGCCAGGGCCAAACCAGGTGCCATCAGGGGTAATCACGGATTCATGGACTTTGATCTGCCCGGATAACAAGCGCGCTTCTTCATGATTAGCCGCACAGTACACACCTGAGAGTAAAGCGCTCAAATTCCAGGGTGAGGTAATTTTATCCTGCAACTGAATCCGCTGTTGTGCGTTGGAAGTAACTTGCTTATTGGTTTCAAATAAGCTTAACGATTCATTTAACGTACTTAAAGCGGTAATAATGCCTTCAGCACTGTCCAGACAAATGGCTTCCAGATAACTGCCCAATACCGTTTCAACCGCCGTATCCCAGCCGGTTTCGACTTCTAAAAATTCAGCTAGCCGCTGATGGTTGTTGAGATTGACGGATGCCAGCCAGTTGCCCATCTGTTGGTTGTCTTTGCCCATTGCGTGTTGCTGCAAGAGTTCCAGCGAAGTGATTTTGCCTTGTATGCTGTGGCTCTCCGAACGTTGCCCGTGTAATTGGTTGTGCAGTTGCTTGGCTTGCTCGCGTTGTTCACGGATTTGTTGCAGCAATCTTTCCAGTTGGCCATGGAGTTCCTCGCGCTCTTGGCTCATCATTTCTATGCTGGCTTGTAAACCTTCAAGATCGTTTTGGTCATTTTGGCGGGTAAGGTCATCGCGTTCGTTGTGCAATTTTTCCAGACGGCTTTGTAGCTGGCGGTTTTGGTTGTCCAATTGGCTGACTTTCACCCGATGCACTTCGGTTTGTTCTTTATATTTGGCGCTTTCGGTTCGGTAAGCTTCCCATTGTGCTTGCCAAGCGCTTCTTTTGTGTTGCGATTCTTGTTGGAAATGCAAAGCTTCTTCTTGCGTGGCCTCGGCAATCAACAAGGCTTCTTCAGCGGCAAGCAAATCTTGTTTGGTGTTTTCCAACGCCTGCATATCCGCTTCCAACTGATCGGCGGCGTGTGCCTGTTGCTGCTGGCAACGTTCTATTTCTGCCAAGGTTTCTTTATGGCTGGTTTCGTTATGCTTAATCGCCTGTTCCAGGGCGCTGACTTCCGTAACCACCGCGTAATAAGCCTCTTGCGACTTGTTCAATTGCTGTTGTTGGGCCTTATGCTCGGCGCGCTTATCTTCTACCTGGCTGCTGAGGGCGCGTAGTTCAACAAACAAACGGTTGTGTTCACTGGCGACGGTTTGTAACTGCGTTTCCAGTTGCGTTGCGGCTTGATGGTAGGCATTCCAGCGCATGGCCAGCAATTCCAGCTTGAACTGGCGCTCCTGTTTTTTGAGTTCGGTGTATTTTTCGGCTTTTTCCGATTGCTTTTGCAGGTGTTTCAGCTGCTTATCGACTTCTTCGCGCACATCATCGAGACGTTCAAGATTTTCCCGCGTTTGTTTCATGCGGGTTTCGGTTTCGCTGCGCCGTTCTTTATATTTGGAGATACCTGCCGCTTCTTCGATATGCACACGCAACTCGTCCGGCTTGGCTTCTACCATCCTGGAAATCGTGCCTTGCTCGATGATAGCATAACTACGCGATCCCAAACCGGTACCCAAGAACAAGTCGGTAATATCCTTGCGCCGACAACGCGAACCGTTAAGGGTGAATGCCGATTGGCCGTCACGGCTGACTTGCCGCTTGATGGCAATGCTGTCGTATTGGGCATATTCGCCGCCGAGTTTGCCTTCGCTGTTGTCGAAAATCAGTTCAACCGAGGCGGTACTGACGGGTTTGCGGCCGGATGAGCCATTAAAGATAACATCCGCCATGCTGCCACCGCGCAAATGCTTGGCGGAACTTTCGCCCATGACCCAGCGCACGGCATCGATAATGTTGGATTTGCCGCAGCCATTGGGGCCCACAATAGCGGTTAGATTACCTTTTATCGGGATGGTTGTCGGATCGACGAAGGACTTAAAACCTGAAAGTTTGATTTTTTCCAGCTTCATAACTGGTAGAATATCCCTACACTATGAAAATAAAATAACCGTCTATTCTAACGGTATTTGGCCTTTTTTATATTTTTTATACACTCTTTTGTAATAATCCCACCATGATCACAACACCGAGTAAAGAACTGGAAACTTTCCCCAATCCCCAACCCGGTCGTGATTACACGATACGCATGACCATTCCTGAATTTACCTGTCTGTGTCCCAAGACCGGCCAGCCTGATTTTGCTACGTTCGTCATCGAGTATGTGCCTGATGCACTGTGTGTGGAGTTAAAATCGCTTAAGCTTTATATGTGGGCGTTTCGGGACCAGGGCGCTTTCCATGAAGCGGTAACCAATGAAATCCTTAATGACATTGTTAAGGCCATTGCGCCTAATTTCATGCGTATCCGTGCCGAGTTTAATGTCCGTGGTGGCATTTACACCACCATCGTGGCCGAACATAAAAACGCTACCTGGCAAGCGCCACAGCTTGTTAATTTGCCTTAACTCAAACACCAGCAACTCTATTTTTCATGACTTTTAAAGAAGCCCTCGCGATTTTACCGCAATACATCTTGCCTCATCATACGCTATCTAAAATGATGAGCTATTTTACCCATTCCGAGAACAGGTTTATCAAGACGTTGGGTATCACTCAGGTTATCAAGCATTACGGCGTGAACATGGCTGAATCTATTGAAGAAGATATCAGCGCCTTTAAAAGCTTTAATCATTTTTTTACCCGTGAACTTAAGCCTGGATTGCGGCCTGTAACGACTGAACCTAACGCTATTGCCTGTCCCGCCGATGGTGTTATCAGCCAGGCGGGTATAATTACCGGCGGCAATATTTTTCAGGCCAAAGGTAAGAGTTTTACTGCTACTGATCTTTTAGGTGGTAGTAGCGAACGTGCCGTGCCTTTTAAGAACGGCGTGTTTAGCACGATTTATCTGGCACCCAAAGATTATCACCGTATGCACATGCCGTTAACTGGCACTCTAAGGGAAATGGTGCATGTGCCGGGGCGTTTGTTCAGTGTGAACACAGTAACGGCTAACAATGTACCGGGATTGTTTGCCCGGAATGAGCGTGTGGTCGCTATTTTTGATACTGCCGCAGGGCCGATGGCTTTGGTGATGGTGGGTGCCATTTTTGTTTCCAGCGTAGAAACCGTATGGCATGGCGTGGTTACGCCACCCAGCGTAACTACTGTGCAAAGCTGGCAGTACCACGATAGCCCCGTAACATTAAACCAGGGCGAAGAAATGGGACGTTTCAATATGGGTTCTACGATTATCATTTTATTTGGTGAAAACAAGGCGCAATGGCGTAATGGGCTGGGCGATGGGGAAACTGTCCGGTTAGGTGAGAAGATTGGGATGGTAATCGTTTAAAATTTCGGCTTCATCTTTAAAGCCAGAAAAGGGTAAAGGGTTTGTCCAGTATTAAATCGAAAGCTGTATTAGATAACGGTTAGCGATATTATAGATTGATGATTAAAACCTTTGCCAACAAAGAAACTGCGGCGGCTTTTCAAGGTTTACCTGTTAAGCGATTTCCTGCTGATATTCGGATGAGGATGCGTTCCAAACTTCAGCAGCTTCATGCTTACTTGTTACTTGATGATTTGCGGGTTCCACCAGGTAATCGACTTGAATCATTAAAAGGTGATCGCATTGGTCAGTACAGTATTCGAATTAACGACCAATGGCGCATCTGCTTTGTTTGGCAAGATGGCAATGCCTATGATGTTGAAATTATTGACTACCATTAAAAGACTATGACTATCCATATAGAAGATCTTAAACAGCTTGATTACAGTGATTTGATTGATATTGATACAGTTCATGTGCCTATGCAGGTACCGGGTCAAATATTGTTGGAAGATTTTCTTAAGCCTATGGGTATTACCCCATACCGATTGGCAAAATCAATCAGTGTTTCTCAGCGTCATATTAACGAAATAATTGCCGGTAATCGCTCCATTACCGTTGATACGGGTCTTAGGCTTTCACGTTTCTTTGGTCTAAGTGATAGCTTTTGGACTCGCTTGCAGCTTGATTATGATATTGAAAAGGCTAAACAGGTATTAATTGATGTTCTGCCAAATATTCATCCCTTTAATTCTGATTCTTCTCCATCTACCGATACTAAAAGCATTTCTTGAGAGATATTCACATGTTTGTGTCTTAGCTATTGCGAACAAACACTGCTGCTTTCAGCGCGGTAGGCTGGGTAGAACAAAGTAAAACCCAGCAAAGGAAAGTTCTTAGCTGGGTTTTTCGCTATCGCTGCAACCTAGTCTACGGCTCTACAGCAAGCTTGATAAAGGGTATCAAAAGCCTTATTATGGCTATAAATATAGCCATAATAGGATCGCTGATGAAAACCAGTACCATAGCCGAGGCAAAAAACAACTTGTCACAATTGATTCATCAACTTGAATCAGATGAGGCTATTCATCTTACCCGCCATGGTAAGCCGGTTGCCGTGATGTTATCAGAGGCGAATTACCAAAAACTCACCCGAAAAAATAATGGCTTGTATCAAGCCATCCAGCAGTGGCGTAGTCAATTGGAGGGGGACGGTGCATTGACGGAAGCCGAACTTAAACAGTTACGCGATGCCAGTCAGGCACGGAAGTTTTCATGGGACGAATAAGCTATTTGCTGGATAGTAATATCCTGTCAGAACCTGCACGCTTAAAGCCTGATGACAATGTATTACAACGTTTTGCCGATCACGATGGTGAATATGCAACATCGGCGATTGTCTGGCATGAGTTGGTGTATGGGTGTGAGTTACTGGCTACGTCTAAAAGAAAAAAACAATTACAGTCGTATTTGGCCATGTTATTGGCTAATGGCTTGATTATTTTACCTTACGACCAATCCGCTGCAGACTGGTATGCAAAAGAACGGGCTCGGTTACAGTGGCAAGGAAAAATCTGTGCTTATGCCGATGGGGAGATTGCCGCGATTGCGGTTACGCAAAATTTAATATTAG
The DNA here is from genome assembly GCA_005239965.1 of Methylobacter tundripaludum. GTDB lineage: Bacteria > Pseudomonadota > Gammaproteobacteria > Methylococcales > Methylomonadaceae > Crenothrix. The sequence continues at coordinate 1,938 of SBAV01000437.1, read as the reverse complement.
TGACTCGAAATACCCAGGATTTTGAGAATTTTCAGAATCTGGCTTTACAAAATTGGTTTGAATAAGCGGGGTTTTCGATTGCTGTAACCTAGTACTCAGTCACATTTATTCTGTCGGACAAATCGAAAGACCTACGAGGTTTTAAAAACCTCGTAGGTCTCACACTGGACAAAAATATACCCGACACTTAAAGAGTGACTGAGTACTAGCTTAGGCTCTATAAAATTCAGTCAAACCTACAGCTACACTCTCAAACTCAGTTACACACAGCACATGATAACTAAAGACAACCTAAAAGCCCTGTTACTCAGCTTAAGTTTTGAAGAAAATGGCAATCAGTACAGTAAACAATTTGCCGATTCAGACACTTTTTTAAAAGTCGATTTCGATGAAAACCTGCTGATTTATCCCGAAGATCAAGGCTTAAAAATCAACGAACGGCAAACCTGTAATTTTTCTGCCAATGAGAACTTTGTGGTTTTCGAGTGTGTGTATCGTTTGTTGGCAAAAGGCTATAAAGGTAAGCACATTGAACTGGAGCCCAAATGGAAGCTAGGCCACGGTGCCAGTGGTGGACGTGCCGATATTTTGGTGAAGGACAATCAAGATAAACCGTTGCTGCTTATTGAATGCAAAACCCCGGGGCAGGAATTTACTAAAGCCTGGAAAAATACCGAACTGCACGGCGATCAATTGTTTAGTTACGCGCAGCAAATTCCTGATACCGCTTTTTTGTGTTTGTACTGTTCTGATTGGGATGGCGACAAAATTACATATCAATCGCACATTATTTCCCATACCGACAACCCGAAAATTTTAGAAACTTCCAAAACTTTCAAATCCTTCAAAGATGCCAGCAACGTAGAAGACCGTTACGCCATTTGGTGCAACACTTACCAAAAGGAATACACCACCCAAGCATTTTTGAGGACAATATCCAGCCCTACCATATTGGCAAGGACAAATACACATTAGCTGACCTAAAACCGATTGATGCCAAGGACAAGGAAGGTAAATACCATAAATTCCGTACCATTTTGCGTAAGCATAATGTTTCTGGCCGCGAGAATGCCTTTGATGTCTTGGTGAATTTGTTTTTATGCAAAATCGTAGATGAAGCGGAAAACACCACCGATCTTAAGTTTTACTGGAAGGGCATCGCCTACGATTCATTTTTTGATCTCATCGACCGCCTGCAAGCGCTTTATAAAATAGGTATGGAGCGATTTTTAGACCAGGATATTGTTTATATCAGCAACGACCAGATCGAAAACGCCTTTTGGGCGGTCAAGCAGAAACGCAATGCCACCAAAGCACAAATTAAGGACTATTTTCGCCAGCTAAAATTTTTCACCAACAACGATTTTGGTTTTATCGACGTACACAACGAAGCGCTGTTTTACCAAAACGCTAAAGTCTTGTTAGAAGTCGTGCAGATGTGGCAAGACTTACGATTGAAAGACCAGGAACAAAACCAGTTTTTAGGCGATATGTTCGAGTATTTTCTCGATCAGGGCATTAAACAATCGGAAGGGCAGTTTTTTACGCCGATGCCGATTTGTAAATTTATCCTGATGTCGTTTCCACTGGAAAGCATCATTAAAGACAGCAGCCAAGCCCCCAAAGCCATTGATTACGCCTGCGGCGCGGGGCATTTTCTTAACGAATTGGCCGCGCAAATTAAGCCGTTTATCAGCCAGTACAAACAAACCGATGCCAAGGCATTTTTTAAGGAAATTATCGGCATTGAAAAAGAATACCGCTTGTCCAAAGTTGCCAAAGTAGCGGCGTTTATGTACGGGCAGGAAGGCATAGACATTCTGCATCATGATGCCTTGGATTGTGTTGGTTCAGCGTGACTTGGACTTGGCTCTCTTATAAACTTAAGAGAAGTCGGAGTAATTATGCCAAAGAAAAACAAGTCATGGTCGTTAGAAG
>SBAV01000061.1 GCA_005239965.1 Methylobacter tundripaludum | reverse complement strand
TGAATTGACCTGGTTTGGCGGCATTGGCATCATCGTTTTTGCCGTAGCTATTTTGCCTATTTTGGGCATTGGCGGTATGCAATTGCTTAAGTCGGAATCACCGGGATCTGTCAAGGAGTCTGATCTGCCACCGCGTATCGCCCAGACTGCAAAAGCCTTATGGCTGGCTTACGTGTTCATCACCTTTATTTGCGCCATCTGTTTACATTTGGCTGGCATGAATTGGTTTGATGCAGTTTGCCATACCTTTGCCGCAATGAGTTTAGGTGGTTTTTCCACACATGATACCAGTGTCGGGTTTTTCAACTCACTGCCCATAGAAATCGTGCTAACGGTTTTTCAATTGCTGGCCGCAATGAATTTTGCCACTCACTTCCTGGCTCTCCAGAAACATTCATTTAAGCCCTATACAAAAGATATGGAATTACGGGGCATGCTGGTTATTGTGCTCGGCAGTTGCGTCTTTTCTGCCTTTGTACTGTGGCATTATGGCACTTATCCAGATTTTCCCACCGCATTGCGCCATGCTACGTTTAATTTGGTCACCGTCGCCACTACTTCAGGCTTTATGACGCAAGATTTTAATCAATGGCCTATCTTTGTGCCGATGTGGATGTTGTTCCTAAGCTGTATTGCTGTTTCTACCGGCTCTACCGGGGGGGGGTATCCGCATGATCCGCACCATCATTCTCATGAAACAAGCGCGTCTTGAACTCTTCAAATCTATTCACCCTAATGCGATTAAACCGATGAAAATCGGTGGCTCAGTCATCAGCAATGACATTGTTTATTCGGTAATGGGCTTCATTTTTCTGTATTTTATATCTATCGTTGCTTTAGTCTTCACCCTGTTGTTGAGTGACCTGGATTTTATAACCGCATTTTCAGCAATTATCGCTTGTATTAATAACGCGGGGCCTGGCCTTAATTTGGTGGGACCTGCAACCAATTACTCGGTGCTCAGCGATTTTCAGACCAGTGTTTGCACCTTTGCCATGCTTTTAGGGCGCGTACAAATATTTTCTATCGTTATTTTGTTTATTCCGGAATTTTGGAAGAAATAACCCCCTGCCCTGCTTTCAAAGCGACACATTGATTTAAAAAATAGTCTTTCTTTAATATTTCAGTCGAGATTACCGCATGTCGGACAGCATTACCCATCCTGAAACACCGGCCTCACATGTCCAAAAGACCTCCACCGCAGGCTTGTTCCTGGGTGCCATCGGAGTGGTGTACGGCGATATCGGCACCAGTCCGTTATATGCGCTGAAAGAATGTTTTATCAGTGCCCACGCGCCAACAGTGACACCAGACAATATCCTGGGGGTGCTGTCGCTGGTGTTTTGGTCGATCATGATGGTGGTCTCTTTAAAATACCTGGTTTTCATCATGAAAGCCGATAATCATGGTGAAGGCGGCATTCTGGCACTGTTCGCATTGACACATAGGCTCACCGGCGATAAAAGCCTTCTGGCCAAATTTGCCTTAACTGCCGGATTATTGGGGGCGGCATTATTTTACAGTGATGGCATTATCACGCCCGCTATTTCCGTACTCAGCGCCGTAGAAGGCTTGGGCGTTATTGCGCCAAAACTGGAAACCTATATATTGCCTACCGCGTTGGTTATTCTGGTGCTGTTATTTTCTATCCAGCATCATGGCACCGATCTTATCGGCAAGTTTTTTGGCCCTGTTATGTGCCTCTGGTTTCTGGTGCTGGCAACGTTGGGCGTGGTTAATATCTTGCAGTATCCTGATGTTATAAAAGCACTTTACCCCCAGAACGCCTTGCATTTTATGCAACTGGATCCGGGGCGCAGCTTTCTTACCCTCGGCGCTGTGGTGCTTACCCTCACCGGTGCAGAAGCTTTGTACGCCGATATGGGGCACTTTGGCAGAACGCCTATACGCTATGCCTGGTTCAGTTTTGTTGCGCCGGCGTTGTTGCTGAATTATTTTGGCCAAGGTGCCTTGCTGATCCAAAATCCAGCGGCGGTACAAAATCCTTTTTATCTGCTGGCACCCGGCTGGGCCTTAATACCATTGGTGGTATTATCGACTTTGGCGACCGTCATCGCCTCACAAGCTGTGATTACTGGCGCATTTTCCCTGACCAAACAAGCGGTACAGCTGGGATTTTTGCCGCGTGTACAGATTCGCCATACCTCCGCTAAAGAAATCGGCCAAATTTACGTGCCAATTGTTAATTGGGGCTTGTTATTGGGCGTGTTACTGCTGGTTGTGTTATTCAAAACCTCTGGCGGGCTTGCGGCAGCTTACGGTATTGCCGTTACCGGTACGATGGTGGTAACAACAATCCTGGCCGGTATTGTCATGCTGCATGGCTGGCATTGGCATTGGGCTAAGGTCACTGCTGTTATGGTGATTTTTTTACTGGTCGATCTGGCCTTCTTTGGCGCTAATTTGCCTAAAATTGCCAGTGGCGGCTGGTTGCCGCTTGCTATGGGCACGATTATTTTCACGGTATTGTTAACCTGGCGTCAAGGCAAGCAGCTCATGGCAATACGTCTGTCGGAAATCATGCCGCTGACCGCCGATACGGTAAACATGCGCAATAGCATTGCCCTACACGCATCAGGTACGGCTGTGTTCATGACCAGCAACAGCAGCACCATCCCCAACGCATTTCTGCACAATATCGAACACAATAAGGTGTTACATGAACGGGTGGCCTTTCTTACCCTGCAAGTGGAAGATGACCCTTACCTTCAGGATAACGAACGCATTGTGATCCAAGACTTGGGCGCACAGTTTTTCCGGGTGATTGCCCGCTATGGGTTTATGGAAGATCCTGATGTACCAACAGCGCTGGCTTTATGCGCCCAACGCGGTTTGGTGTTTGATCTGGAAGATACCTCGTTCTTCTTAAGCCGAGAAATCGCCATTCCAACCGTGCGCCCCGGTATGGCCTTATGGCGGGAACATTTCTTTAGCTGGATGGGCCGTAATGCGGCCAGCCCTATGGAATATTTTAATATACCCGCCCACCGTGTCGTGGATTTGGGCTGTCATCTGGAAATTTAGAGGGCATTTCAGTCATTGTTCATTATCCATGGCTACCTATCAGCAGGCCCTTAAGGTTTTTAAAATATTAAAGGTCTAAACTTTACCAATAATGAGGCCTTAGGAATGAAAATTTATTAACTTGAACAATTATATTTGGCGTAGGATGTGCTGAGGCCACGAAGCGCATCGGTCGAGTACGCATTTCGCAATTGATGCGCCTCCTATC
>SBAV01000181.1 GCA_005239965.1 Methylobacter tundripaludum | reverse complement strand
TTGCTATCAAATCAAGCGCTACTTTAGCTCTAACCTGATAATCAAACTTGAGCGCGATTTGATAATCTTGATGTCGGTAATTGTCCAGACCTGCCAGCAATTGTTGATAATAACGCGCATATTGACCGTGTACCGACAATACGATAACCACATTGTTGGTTTGCAACCCGCACCGTGCAATCACTTCTCCAAAATAAACACCATGATCCTGTTTTATGCCCAGTATATGACGTGGATCAACCTCCAAAAACAAAGCGCCATGCAAGGGCAGTAAAATCAGATAATTGAGCATGTGTACGGTACGCGACAAGCGATCAAAGTTGATAATGGATTCTAAATTGGTCGGCAGTCGTTCATTATTAGCCAACAGGTTTTCAATTTCATCTTCATACAAAGGTTGTGTAGTGTAGGTAGACACCTCAATCTGAACGGTATGGCCAATGATTACCGTGGGTTTCAAGGTTTGTCGTATCGGCGAAAAAACACTGTTAATGCGAATCGGCCCAAACAGCCCACTAACTTTTTTGTCTTTCAGGATAAAGGGGCGAAAACTGGAGCGGTGTTCGCGTCCAAAGCGATCATTAAAATAATCAACCAAATCATGTAGCGGCATAACCTTTCCTCGATTTAATACTTTTTGGATTTCTGGTTTTAAACACGGATTGCACTGTATTGCTGGACATAGTAATAATTTTGAAAAAATGAGCGGGCAATGCCCGCTCTGAAGCCTTCCTTGGGGGGAGGTGTTACTTTCAAAATCCCTTAGTTTGAAAGCCATGATCAGCGAGTGATTCTTGCTTAAATGACTTGATCAGGCCGGATATGTCAGTTTCTGTCGTGTCAGGGTATATGCTAAAACCAATTCGGTATTTATTTAAACGATATAATGAGATTTATTTATCTATAAAATGGATAATTCTTTTGAGCATTAAGTCGGCTAAAATCAAGTTAAGAACTTGAAGATTGAGATACAAGCCAATATAGATTTCACTACCGTACACTTTTTGAAAAGCTATCGTTAAATTTTAACAGATTGATAAATTGATGAATTTTGGTTCTTTGGGATCTTGCATGAAATCCCAAAAAACTAACTATTGGATGCTGAATCTTACCCATATCTTTCGGCGTCTGACGCTTGATCTCGGCGGTTATGCACAATTTGCATGATATCTATTGGGTTGGCTTTCATTCGAAATCCCAAAGAACCTGAATTTTCTTGAAAACGTATTATGCTAAGTTGTTATAGAGTTTAAGTGCTGCCCACCAAACTTTAAAAAAGCGCTGGGGATTGGAGTAAAAGCAAATCAAAGACGTTTACTGAACATTTTGGTGGGACTTATTTGTGGTATTTTACAAAGCGGTGAAGTTAGGCTTGCTCATATAGCGAATGAACATTTCATTCTCTTATCATGAACGAGGCTTATTCGTCTGTCAGACTCATTTAGTATTGGAAGAGACTATGGGGCTCCTCATCTATGTATCTAGGGTAAAATTATAATGCCTGCATCACTTTGAATCGCCCCCTTTTATTATCGGTAAAAATTGACTTTGTTTTCTCTAAAAGTACAATGGCGGGTTGATTTGCTGTCCGGTTTAAGCCGGAAATGATTGTTTTAACAAATGCTAAATAGGTTTCCCTCCTAAGGCGGAACAAGAAGCAAGGATTAACCGTTCGCCCTAAGTTTGTTGGAGGGGTACGGTTAGCCGTTAATGGTTCGACTAATTCCCCACGAACGGCTTAACCTTGAACTGTTCCGCATTAAGTAGATAAGCCATAAAGCCCACCAAATGACTAAAGCTTAAGGAATATACTAATGAGCCATACCTTATACACGGCGTCAGTGCAACGCGTACAGCGCTGTGAATTAGCCGTTCCGGGGTCAAACCCGGATATGTTTGAAAAAGCGATGAAAAGCGGCGTCGATTTCATCTTTTTGGATTTAGAAGATGCTGTCGCGCCCGATGATAAATTACGCGCCAGAAAAAACGTTATCGAAGCGATTAACGACATGGACTGGAAGGGGCATGGCGTAACCATTTCCGTGCGCATCAATGGCTTGGACACCCAGTACATGGTGCGCGATGTGGTTGACTTGGTGGAACAGTGCGGTGCAAAGCTGGATACCATCCTCATCCCCAAAGTGGGTGTGTATGCCGATGTGTATATGGTTGAAGCCATGCTCAACCAGTTGGAAATGCAACAGGGCTTAAAAAACAAGATCGGTATTGAGGCCTTAATCGAAACAGCATTAGGCATGGCCAATGTGGAAGACATTGCCCGTAGCGGTGCGATGGGACGTCTTGAAGCCTTGCATTTTGGCGTGGCCGATTATGCGGCCAGTAACCGCGCCCGTACAACCAATATCGGCGGTTTAAATCCTGATTATCCGGGCGACCAATGGCATGCGGCAATCAGCCGGATGACGGTGGCATGTCGTGCTTATGGCCTGCGCCCCATTGACGGCCCTTTTGGTGATTTTAAAGATCCTGAAGGTTACAAGCTCGCTGCCAGAAGGGCAGCTGCTTTAGGTTGTGAAGGCAAATGGGCAATCCATCCTAGCCAGGTCGAATTGGCCAACGAGGTGTTTACCCCCCCGGCGGCTGAAGTGGAAAAAGCTAAACGTATACTGGCCGCATTGCAGGAAGCAGCGGCACAAGGTAAGGGCGCTGCGGCTTTGGATGGCCGCTTGATCGATGCCGCTTCCGAAAAAATGGCAAACAACGTAGTAAGAGCAGCAGAAGCCATTGCTGCAAAAACCAAATAATAGCAATTGATGAGAGAGTGCTGTGGATATTCATGAGTATCAAGCGAAAGAAATTTTAAGCGGGTACGGCGTAAAAATCGCCGAAGGTGGTTTGGCTTACAGCCCTGAAGATGCCGTACAACGCGCCAGGGATATAGGCGGGCATGTCTGGGCAGTCAAAGCCCAGATCCATTCCGGGGCGCGAGGGAAAGCGGGCGGTATTAAAATCTGCAAAACCCACGATGAGGTTGCCGATGCTGCGGAGTTTTTATTGGGTAAACGTTTGGTGACCCATCAAACCGGGCCTACCGGCAAAGTGTGCGGGCGGCTTTATGTTGAAGCCGGTACTGACATTGCCAAAGAATTGTATTTTTGTTTGCTGGTTGATCGCAGTTCTGAACGCGTTGTGATGGTGGGTTCGGCGCAAGGCGGTATGGAAATCGAAGAACTGGCGGTTAATAAGCCGGAAGCGATTACCAAGATTTACATTGAACCGGCTGTGGGTCTGCTGGACTTTCAGGCACGTGAAATGGCTTTTGCTTTGGGGATCGATGCCGAAGCCATGAGCCATGCCGTCAAGACCATCAAAGGTTGTTATCGCGCCTTGCGCGAGCTGGATTGCAGCATGCTGGAAATCAATCCCTTGGTGGTCACCAATAGCGGTGAATTGATTGCTCTGGATGCCAAAATGGGCTTTGATGACAATGCCTTGTTCCGTCAGCAAAAAATTTCTGAATTACGCGATAAAACCCAAGAAGACCCGCGTGAAATGGCCGCTGCCGACCGCGGCTTAAGCTATGTCGGTTTGGACGGCGACATCGGTTGTATGATTAATGGCGCCGGGTTGGCGATGGCCACCATGGACATGATTAAACTGGCAGGCGGCGAACCAGCCAACTTCCTGGATGTTGGCGGTGGCGCATCGGCAGAACGCACTGAAAAAGCCTTCCGCTTGGTATTGGCGGACAAGAATGTCAAGGCGATGCTGGTCAATATTTTTGCCGGCATTAACCGCTGTGACTGGATTGCTGAAGGTGTGGTGCATGCCGTCAAAAAAATCGATATGAAAGTGCCGTTAATCGTGCGCTTGTCAGGCACCAATGTGGAAGAAGGGCGCAGAATTATCGCCGAAAGCGGTTTACCGATCATTACTGCCGAGACTTTAGCGGAAGCTGCTGAAAAAGCGGTGCAAGCGCGTAATGAAGTGGTAGCTCAAGAAGCTGCGGCTCAGGAGAAATAAATGGCTATTTTAATTGACGAAACAACCCGTATCATCGTTCAGGGCTTTACCGGGAAAATCGGTACTTTTCATGCCCAGGACATGATTAATTATGGCTCCAATGTGGTCGGTGGCATTACTCCGGGCAAGGGCGGGCAAAAACATTTAGGTTTGCCAGTGTTTAACATGGTGAAAGAAGCCGTGCAACAAGTCGGTGCGGAAGCCAGTATTATTTTTGTACCGCCTGCATTTGCGGCCGATTCCATCATGGAAGCTGCTGAGGCTGGTATCAAATATTGCGTGGCGATTACCGATGGTATCCCAACACAAGATATGATGCGGGTCAAAAGCTTTTTGCGCCGTTTCCCTGAAGACAAACGCATGATCCTGACCGGCCCCAACTGCGCCGGCACCATCAGCCCAGGACGCTCTATGTTGGGCATTATGCCCGGACATATTTACATGCCGGGCAATGTCGGTATTGTTGGCCGCTCCGGTACCCTGGGTTATGAAGCGGCAGCGCAAATGAAAGCCTTGGGCATTGGTGTCAGTACCTCGGTGGGTATTGGTGGTGATCCGATTAATGGCAGCGCCCACTGGGTGATTTTGGAAAAGTTTGAACGCGATCCGGAAACCAAAGTTGTAGTGATGATTGGTGAAATTGGCGGGCCGCAAGAAGTTGATGCGGGCCTGTTTGCCAAAGAAAATATGACCAAGCCGGTTATTGCCTATATTGCCGGCTTAACTGCTCCAGAAGGCCGACGGATGGGCCATGCCGGTGCCATTATTTCATCAGCGAGTGAAGGGGCGGCAGAAAAAGTGGCAAGATTGAAAGATTTGGGCGTTACCATCTGCCCAACCCCTGCTGCTATGGGAGCAACGGTGGCGGAAGTTTTGGCTAAGCTTTGATCTTAAGCTGTTGAAGGTTTTTACGGTCCTTTAAATGAAGAAAGCACCCAGTACTATGCGTAGTGGGTGCTACTTAAAGAAAAGAGAATGCGCATCATCTGCTATTGCTCGCTGTTGCGCGTAGTCTACGACTCATTTCCATGTTACTGAAAATAGCGGCAACAGCAAACAATACGGTAGAAACAATAAATTCTCCCGAAATAAAACCAATAACACCGATAGTGAATATTGTGCCAATTATGGCATCTTTATAAAAGTCATTCATGATTAAATCCTTATTCGTCTATTAATTAAAGTTTCAAAAGTGCATTCGTTGAATGCAAGTTAACTATAGTTTGTTCTTTATTTAATGACAATAATGAAAATTGAAGACAAATTATTTCCTAATTAGAAACAATTGACTGCATCCAAGGATTTATACCGCGCTTTAATGTATGGTAGCCTTAATATTTTGATTGCATATAAGCAATACCGGGTTGCATGGCGGTGCGCCACAGCTGATCAATACTGGCGTTATATTGCGGATCAATTTCACGGATTGTTTTCATTAAGGCATCCAGCCAATCGTAATACCATTCAGGTTTAATATTTCTATGATCGCGGTTGTGGACAGTCGCAAGCTTATCCATTGCATCTGAATTTTGCATACCTCCGGATGCCATGGTCACCATGATGTGCAAAGATGATTTAAGCATTATTTTCTGGAAAGCAAAATTGGTATTTTTGAACTGTTCAGCAATCTGAGCCGACATGCTCGTAAAATTTTTATAAAAACGATCAAGAAACTCAGGATTGGCAAGACAACGCCTTAAGCTGGCCTTAACGATTTCCAGGTCGTCGTAAGATAGCGGATTGTTAGTTTCAGAAGGATTTGTGCTCATGTGAAATATACTCGTTTATTAATTTTGGTTTGGTTAAAATCTACTTTGACAACTGTAAAGGTTAACGAGTTTTTAGTAGCTCAAAATAATTCTCACTCACTTGATAGTTGCAGTCGAAAAGCGAATGCATAACGCTCATTGTGAGTATTATGGCCGAATGTTGCAATTTTACCAGCTATTAGTTTTTCCCCACAGAAAACTAAATTATCTATGCTATACCAGACTGTGGGCGTGTTTCGCAGATGGTAAATTGATTATGAAAAAATTTCAAAGGGATATAACCGAGTGATACCCAAAAAACGACTGATTATCGCCATGACCGGTGCCACAGGTGCGGTTTACGGCGTAAGAATGCTACAGATATTACAGGCCCAGGAAGAATGGGAAACGCATTTGGTTATTTCTTCCGCTGGCGTTGTCAATTTAAAACACGAAATGGACATGACCCGTGCAGAATTAGTCAAATTGGCTGATGTCACCCACGGTATTAACGACATTGCCGCCAGTATTTCCAGTGGTGGCTTTAAAACCGAAGGGATGATTATTGCACCCTGTTCAATGAAAACACTGGCCGCTGTTGCACATGGTTTTGGTGATAACTTAATTTCACGGGGCGCTGATGTGGTGTTAAAAGAACGCCGACGTTTGGTTGTGATGCCGCGAGAAACGCCGTTGAATTTAATTCATATCAGAAATATGGCCAGTGTAACGGAAATGGGGGGAATTATTTTTCCGCCTATGCCTGCTTTTTACAGCAAATCTGATTCATTGACGGGAATAGTTAACGAAACTGTGGGGCGCGTTTTAGATATGTTTGGCGTTAATGTTGACGGTTTATACACGCCTTGGACGGGCCTTTAAAGCGCATATGTGACTAATGTCAAAAATTGCGACAACGGGGATTAACTGGACAACACCATGCCTAAATAGACAAGCACAGTCACCGTTATTGACCCGGTAACGCATAGTACAGTGGTATGTTTGTCGATGGTGATCAACTGCTTTTTAGGCCCGTCTGCCGGGATATCTTTCATCAAAAAATCGTCATCGTCCCAACCTGCTTCCGCATCATTGGTTGTAAAAGAGGGAAAGATAAGGTCATCTTCCATTTCTTTCATAAACAAATTGAATTTCTGTTCTAAATCTAATAATTGTTCATCCAGGAACTGATTTATAACGTCAGCTTCACTTATCATGTTATTAGCTTTGCAATGGTTAGAATAATGTTGCGCCGTTGATAGTAACATTTGTTACGCCTCCCAATTGTTATCGTCCTAACTGCGCTGGTGCTTGCTTTGTGCGTTGGCAGTATCGGGACGTACGTACTGCTACTTATACTTCACTGTCATTAAGCCCATCGTTCCGTCATATCCAAAGGGCACCGGTGGGGGGCCAAAACCCGGAATCTCGGATGGCAACCCCTAAACACATCCCTGTGCCCTGGATACCAGAAATCCATCTGTGCCCTTTGGGTATAACGACTTAACTTAATGACAGTAACTTATATGCTCGAAGTATAGTCTAAAAATTTTATTGTGTAAGAATAATGACAATTAATTTTTGGCGAATATTCGTGAATTTTTGCTGTTGCGAAAAATGAGCGGTTTTTCTTGGCTATTCGAGCTGGCACACGTTTTGGCTGAAGTAATTGCCTGTTGAATACGATGACGATCCGGCGATTTACTGCACACCGGGTCAGTGTTGTACATATCACCCGTCAATAGGTAGGCTTGGCAACGGCAGCCGCCAAAATCTTTTTCTTTTTCGTCGCAGCTACGGCACGGTTCTTTCATCCATTCAAGGCCGCGAAAAAAATTGAAAGCTTTCGATCCATTCCAGATTTCGCTAATGCTGTAGTCATTAACATTGGGGCAGTCAAGGCCGGGTAATTCACGCGCAGAATGGCAGGGCAACGCCACGCCGTCGGGAGCGATAGTTAAAAAAGTCGTGCCCCAGCCGTTCATGCAGGCTTTGGGGCGGTCTTCATAATAATCCGGCACCACGTAGTAGATTTTCATCTTGCCGGCGACTTTTTCTTTAAAAGCTTGGGCGATTTGTTCGGCTTGTTCAAATTGCTCTTGGGTTGGCAGCAATAAATCGCGATTGATATGCGCCCAACCGTAATACTGCGTGTTTGCCAGCTCCAAGTAATCGGCGCCTAGCTCTTCCGCCATTGCCAGAATTTCTGGCATTTGGTGAATGTTTTCACGGTGAAGAACCACGCACAATACCATCGGATAGCCATGTTTTTTGACCAAACGCGCCACCGTTTTTTTGTGTTCAAACGAGGCAGTGCCGGCGATATGGTCATTCAACTCCTGGGTGCTGGCTTGTATACTGACCTGGATATGATCCAGCCCTGCTTCTTTGAGTTGCAGGATTTTTTCTTCGGTCATGCCGTAACCGGAAGTGATTAGGTTGGAGTAATAGCCCAGATCACGGGCATGTTTCACCAATTCTGGCAAATCTTTGCGCGTTAGCGGTTCGCCTCCGGAAAAGCCCAGTTGCACTGCACCCATTTTGCGGGCTTCAGTCAGTACCCGTTTCCAATCCTCTGTGCTTAATTCGGATTGATAGTTGGCGTAATCAATCGGATTAGAACAATACGGGCATTGCAACGGGCAAGAGTATGTCAGCTCTGCCAATAACCAGCGCGGCGGGGTGATGTTAGTTTTGGTTGATCCAGCCATTTTGTAATGCAACTCCTAAAAAAGCAGTGATGTCGTTGGTAAGGCCTGTGGTGTCGAATTTTTGTTCGAGTTCGCTGACGATTTGTGCGAGCGTGCGTGTACTGTCACACAATTTCAGGATTTCCGCCGAGCTTTGGTTAAGTTCCACCATGCCTTCTGGGTAGAGTATGACATATTTTTGTTGGGCTTCTTCCCATTGCAAGCGGTGTAAAGGGGAGAATTTTATGGGTTGGTCGGGTGTGATGGTCATATTGAGTATTTGGTTTTGAGAGTGTTTCATAGGGATAGTGCTGAAAAATCTTCAACGGCAACTTGCATAACACGCTGAGGTTGCCGATGTTGGTGAGTGATAGCGCAGTAATCATTTTCTATTTTTTGTAATACGACAGCATCAAAATATTGCTCGCCGCAGAAAGTGCATTCCAGGCAAGGAACATTTTCGACCACCAACATCTGCTGGTCTTTTTGGTAGATATAGCGCGTGGTTTTGCTGCTAAGGTGTTTGTGACCACAGAATACACAGTGTTCAGACATTAGAATTACCTCGTTCAAACGGGTTCTTAAACTTGGGTGGCGTAGGAATATAGACGGTAATAATTACCAGTGCCTTACCCATACAACCGCAGACTGCATGAATGGGAATGCCATTATCGGTAAATCCGGCGACTAAACAACTTACCCCTCTACCCGTGTCTGCATAATGTTCGAGAATACGCCCATTAAGTAAAGCTTGCGCTACTTGAAGCAAGGTTAAATTATCATTTTGCCGTTCCTGGTCGCCGTGTCGTGAATAACGATAATTGTTATCATCCACAGCTTGTTTTATCCAGTCTATTGCAATCATGAGATGGAGCTTAAGAGCATGTCCTTATACACAAGTCCGAAAATGCTAGTAAAATCAACGAGGGCACAAAAATATAGCACTATTGATTTTATTGGGTTTTTTCGACTTATGTATAAGGACATGGCTTAAGAGCCACCCCGCAATTTTTGTTCAATTGATCGTAGCGTATTTTGGATTTCCCTTTCCTTAAGTTCAGGGTCAATATCCTGGATGTATTCAATAGCGGAAAAATCATCACCACGTTTTCTGTTTTGTGGTGGTTCGAGAGCTTCAATCAGTAATGCCTCCAAAGTGGCGACAAGGCTAGCGAGTGAAGTATTGAAAACGATTTCTTTTAGGTTACCTTCTGGAGTGACATCCAAAAGACCAAACCAGGAAAACCTATCCCATCGGCTACCTAAGCGGTCTACGGTGTGCTCATGCAATCTTTTGCCTAATGGGCGATCTATTGAGCGGCCAACATAAACGACAGTGTGATGGTCGTAAAGAATGTAGATGCCTTTTTGTTTGCCAAAATCTACGGGTTTTGACAGCGCTTGTTGCTTACCGTACATCTTAGGGTCATTACGCCACACAACAAGCTCACGCTGCCAGTACATACCGAATGACCTTATGATGGATTCGGATAACTCTTCCTCTGATTCTGTTTTATTGGCAGCCGTTGCCTGATTGGCATCTGGTTTGGTTTTATCATTAATGGCGTTGAGTGTAAATATGCCTCTACCCACACGCATAAACGGTGATTTTTCGCTATCGTGTTTTATGGACGATGCCAGTTGGGCGTTGACTGTGGCAGCGGGTGTTGCGCCATCTGTTTTGTAATAACCCAGCGACAAAATTTGCTCCGAAATCTCAGCATAGTGCAATGGCGTATCTGACTCGGCCAATACTCTTTTTATTGCTTCTCGCCAAGATTTTTCCATGAATTTTTCCTAATGGATAGACGGTAGGCTAAACGGCTTAATTGGTCTTTTTGAGAAAGCAAGGCAATAAATCAACCTTGTACCGAGATAATGAAATTTCACCACTACGATCATAACAACTGATTTTACCTTGTTCTTCGACTAACCAAACTTCCATAGCACCCGCCTCCAAAAATAATGCCACTTTTTCTTGCATGGCTTGTACAGAGTTAGATGGCGAGATGATTTCAATGCACAATTCAGGCGCGGCAGATGCCCAAATATCTTGCAAGTGTTGGGCGGTATAGGCTTCCGATCCCCAGGCGACATCAGGAACACGCACGCCTTT
>SBAV01000265.1 GCA_005239965.1 Methylobacter tundripaludum | reverse complement strand
TGCGTTGTACTGTTTGTCGGCCTCGTGTTTTTCGTCTTTAACAACCAAGCGTTAATAATCATCCTTGCCATGCGTCGAATTTTAGTCCGTTATCTTGTGAAGAGTCAGGTTCTCAGGATATTGTCAGGTTTTTGGTAGTACCTTTTTTCGGCTCTTAGGCCCTTACTGAAATAGCCATTGATTGTTTTAAAAAAAAGATTAAATTAGATCATCAGAACCGTAACCTAAGCGCAGTTACTTGCAAATCGATAACCCGGAATAAACATTATGCCATTACGTGATCTTGAAACCTGGATGTGGGCAGATGCCTGTGAAATACTGGATCGGGCTGATCGGCTGCACCGGCAGTTTTTCAGGCCGGCTGTCATGAGTGCCAGGAGACCCACTTGGGAACCGCCTGTCGATGTTTATGAAACCCGTTATGAATTCAAAATCATGATCGCTCTGCCGGGTGTCGCCCCGGAACATTTGAGCGTCATACTGGAAAACGGCCATTTGATTATTGACGGACAGCGGCACCTGCCAGCTAGCGCAGAGTCGCAGATCCGCCGCCTGGAAATTCCCTATGGACGATTTGAGCGGCGTATTGAACTGCCGGCAGGACGTTTTGAAATCGGTACCCGTGAATTTGTGAACGGTTGTTTATTAATTTCATTACGGAAAATATAAGGGGTACTTATGCAAATCAAGGATCTGAAAAATATGCTTCTAGGTGCAACGGGGGAGGCGGAAGAACCATCTTCAGGGACAAGGCAGGAAACTCCGCTGCAATTTCCGGCTATTCCAAATGACGCACTGATTATTGTGCCGATGCGGGGTACCGTGCTGTTCCCGCAAAACGTTTCGCCGTTGGTGATAGGCCGTAAAGCCTCTGTTGCTGCCGTGCAACAGGCAGTGGGTTCCGAGAAACCGATCGGCCTGCTCATGCAGCTACGTGACGGCGATGAAGAACCCGGCTCCGAAAACCTTCACAAGATCGGAACTGTGGCGGAAATTTTACGCTACTTGACGGCGCCTGATGGTACGCATCATGTCGTTTGCCAGGGTGTGCAACGCTTTCGGGTAAAGGAATTTCTGCCAGGATATCCGTTTCTTGTCGCGCGCTGTGAGCGTTACGAAGAGCCCGAAGTGGTCTCCAAAGACATCGAAGCACGCGTCATAACGCTCAAACAGAAAGGGCTGGAAGTGCTGGCGCAGACGCGGCAAGCGCCTGTTGAACTGGTTAATGCCATTCAATCGATCACAGCGCCGACGATGCTGGCTGACCTGATTGCCAGTTACCTGATTTCAAAACCCGAAGAAAAACAAGAATTATTGGCCTTGTTTAATATACAGGAGCGGATTGACAAGCTTCTGGAGCTGCTCAACTACCAAATCGAAGTGTTGCAACTTTCCAACAAGATTAATGAACAAACCCAGGAAACCATGGGCCAGCGGCAGCGCGAATTTGTTTTGCGGGAGCAAATGAAGGCCATCCAGAAGGAATTGGGCGAGGAAGAAGGGGGGGCTGCCGAAATTGAAGAAATCGGCAAGGCCATTAGTGCCGCCAAGATGCCCGAAGAGGTGGAAAAACAGGCCCGCAAGGAGCTTGGCCGCTTGCAGCACATGCCGGATGCCAGCGGTGAATATTCGATGATACGCACCTACCTGGACTGGCTGACCGAATTGCCCTGGTCTGTTGCCAGTGCAGGTGTGATTGATATAGCCAAAGCCCGGGAAATCCTGAACGAAGACCATTACGGCCTGGATAAAATCAAGCAACGGATACTGGAATTTTTGGCCGTGCGCAAACTGAACCCGAATGGCAAAAGCCCTATTTTATGCTTTGTAGGTCCCCCCGGCGTTGGAAAAACCTCTCTGGGGCGCAGTATCGCCCGTGCAACCGGGCGCGAATTTGTCCGTGCCAGCCTGGGCGGTCTGCATGACGAGGCCGAGATCCGTGGCCACCGGCGCACCTATATTGGCGCTTTGCCGGGCAACATTATTCAATCCATACGCAAGGCCGGCACCAACAATCCGGTGTTCATGCTGGATGAAATGGACAAGCTCGGCTCAGGCTTTCATGGCGATCCCTCTTCGGCCTTGCTGGAAGTGTTGGATCCGGAACAGAACTCAACCTTCCGCGATAATTACCTGGCGGTGCCGTTTGATCTGAGCCATGTCATGTTCATCGGCACGGCCAATGTACTGGACAGCATCCCGGTGCCTTTGCGCGACCGGATGGAAGTGATCGAACTGACCGGTTACACCTCAGATGAAAAAGCACAGATTGCCAGACGCTATTTGGTACGCAGGCAACTGGAAAGCAACGGATTGACCAATGAGCAATGCACCATCACCGACAACGCCATATTGACTATTATCCAGGACTACACCCGTGAAGCCGGTTGCAGAAATCTGGAACGTGAAATCGGCTCAGTGTTTCGTCATGTCGCCATGCGTATTGCCGAGGGGATTGCCGTCAATGAGCAGATCGACAGCGAACAGGTTCCGGCCATTCTGGGGCCAAAGAAATTTGAAAGCGATGTCGCCATGCGCACCAGCGTTCCGGGCGTTGCAACAGGACTTGCCTGGACACCGGTTGGCGGCGATATTCTTTTTATTGAAGCCTCCCGTTTGCCCGGAAGCGGTAAGCTGATCCTTACCGGTCAACTCGGCGATGTCATGAAAGAAAGCGCCCAAGCCGCATTAAGCCTGGTGAAATCGCGTGCCCATGAGCTGGGTTTAAACCCGGAGTTGTTCGAAAAAAACGACATCCATGTTCACGTACCGGCAGGGGCTATCCCTAAAGATGGCCCCAGTGCCGGTGTTGCCATGTTTACTGCCCTTTATTCCGCATTTTCTGAACGCATTGTACGCAGCGATGTGGCGATGACCGGAGAAATCAGCCTGCGTGGGTTGGTGCTGCCGGTCGGCGGCATTAAGGAAAAAGTCATTGCCGCTGCCAGGGCAGGGATAAAAACAGTCATGCTGCCTGCGCGTAACCAACGCGACTTTGAAGAAATACCCGAAGCGGTCAGAAATCAACTCCAGTTTGTCTGGCTGGAAAAGGTAGATGACATATTAAGCGTTGCCGTGGAAAGTAATTCGAAAACATAAGCATTACATAAATCCTATTTGGCAAATGAATAAGAAAATTGATAATAAGTACAATAGATTTCGGGGCCAACTTGAGAGATTACTGGAAGGTAGTAACATTGTTTTTAACGGTAACAATCCTTGGGATATTCATGTTTATAATTCACATTTATATGAAAGGATGCGGCTTCATGGGGTACTGGGTTTTGGAGAAGCTTATATGGATGGGTGGTGGGATTGTGATCAACTGGATGAGTTATTCAATAAGTTTTGTTCTTCAGAAATTACCCGTCGAGTCAAATTTGATCAATACGTGCTAAAAAACAAACTGTGGTCTTATTTCTCAAACCGGCAAAGCAAACCGCTGGCATCACAGATTGCCAAACACCATTACGATATGGGTGATGAGTTATATCAATCTATGCTAGATCAGCGGCTTGCCTACAGCTGCGGTTATTGGAAAGAGGCGAAAACGCTCGATGAAGCCCAAGAGCATAAGTTTGAATTAATTTGCAGAAAATTAAATCTACAGCCCGGTCAGAGAATTCTGGATATCGGCTGTGGCTGGGGCAGCTTTGTGAAGTATGCTACTGAAAAATATGATGTCTCCTGTGTTGGAATAACCCTATCCGAAAAGCAGTTGGCTTTCGTCAAAGCATCATGCAAAGGATTGCCTGTCGAAATACGCTTGATGGATTATCGGGAACTCGAAGAGCAGTTTGATCACGTCGTTTCCGTCGGCATGTTTGAGCATGTGGGCTACAAGAATTATAGCGAGTATATGTTGATTGCCCGAAGATGCCTCAAAGATAATGGCTTGTTTCTTTTGCATACCATAGGGGGAAACAAATCCACAATCACGACCGATCCTTGGGTCGAGAAGTATATTTTCCCAGGGGGAATGCTGCCGTCTATCAACCAAATTTCCAAAGCGATTGAAGGGCAATTTGTTATGGAAGACTGGCATAATTTTGGTACCGATTACGATAAGACACTGATGTGTTGGTATCAAAATTTTTCCAATAACTGGATAAATATAAAAGATAGTTATGACGACCGCTTTTTTCGGATGTGGAAATATTATTT
>SBAV01000110.1 GCA_005239965.1 Methylobacter tundripaludum | reverse complement strand
TTGTCGGGTATATTTTTGACCAATGTGAGACCTACGAGGTTTTTAAAACCTCGTAGGTCTTTGCAGCACCCGACATTATTAATGTTGACTGAGTACTAGATAAGCAATCAGTTCAGTAAATGCGTTTAGTACTGGTTAGGATAGTGGACTATCTCAAAGCCAACTGGATGCCTGTTAAAGCATGAATTTTGACCAAAATTGATGTTAAAGATAGGAATAATAAATGAAACCGAACTCATTGAAGCTGGTTATTTGTGTTGTGATTTGCTGTGACTTGTTATCTTGAAGTGCCCCGTCAGTGTCCCACAGGCAATAAAAAAGGGCTTTGACTTTCATCAAAACCCTTTAGTAATCATGGAGCTGGTGATGGGACTCGAACCCGCGACCGGCTGATTACAAATCAGCTGCTCTACCAACTGAGCTACACCAGCAATCCCATTTATTATACATAAAAATATTATTTTTACCACAAATTTAAAAATATGCCGAATAAAACCTCAGCCTAAACACAATAATTTATTGATCCCGTTTAGCCTTTTCGTATTCATCATGAAAAAAACTAAGGCGCTCATCAAGAATGGAAGACAATTGAAAGCTAAGGCCTTTTGATTTCTGCGCCAGTTTTATCTGCAATATCGCCTCATCAACCCGTCCGCTGGCATAATAATATTCTGCCATATAGCGATGGGATTCAGCAGGCTGATTCAGATCGCCATAAGCTTGTGCCAACAGCTCCCAGTAAAGCGGTAACTGTTGCGTCTTGGTGTTGAGCGATAACAAATTTTTCCGTGCTTGTTCAGCATGGCCTGTTTTCAGTAGGGCATTCACATACTCCAGTTTAATCGCATCATTGTCTGGAAAGCGATCAGCCAGTTTTTGATAACTCGCCAGTGCTGTGTTGTAATCCTTGGCATCAAGCGCAGTACGCGCAAGCGCTGCTGCATAATGGGTTTGATTGGGATAGGCATTGGCCAATTGTTGGAAAATAGCTTCGGCATCCTTATGTTTTTGCGTGCTTAGCGCAATCAAACCCAGGCCATAACGCGCCACGGTGCGTTGTTCAGTAGTGCCTTGGGATTGGCCATTTTGAAAATAGTGATAGACATCAGTAGGATTGGTTGCCGTCAATACACGCAATTTGGCTTTAGTTAATTGATAACCTAACGAGTCAGGGTATTGTTTATACGGATAATTTTCCGAACGCCCGCGTGTATCAGAAATACGTGATGCGGTGACGGGGTGGGTTCTTAAAAATTCGGGGATAGTTTGGCCATAATAGCGGGTCGATTGCTGCAAGCGCTCGAAGAAAGTTGGCATGCTGCGCGGATCAAAGTGCGCTTCGGCCAAGTTTTGCATACCGACGCGGTCGGCCTCCGCCTCGTGCTCACGGGTAAAGTTAATCTGAAATTGCACACCGCCGGCTTGAATGGCAATCAGCGCCGCTTGCGCTAGTTCGGGCGATTGTGTGCCCAATAAAATAGCCGCCAAGGTGGCGGCCATACTAGGAATGGACATGCGTTTGGCGGCTTCGGCAGCGCGGTACAAATGGCGTTGGCTGACATGGGCAATTTCGTGCGCTAAAACCGATGCCAGTTCACTTTCTGCTTCAGTGATTAAGACCAAGCCGGAATTAACGCCAATATAACCGCCAGGGCCTGCAAACGCGTTGACATCATTTTCCATCACCACAAAAAAATGAAAGGGATTACTGGGTAAATCACTGCTGGCAACCAGTTTTTCACCGATGGCCTGAATATACTGTTGTATTTCCGGATCCTGGTTAATGGCAATTTGCGAATGCAAGCTTCTGAAAAACGCTTCGCCTAATTCTTTTTCTTCAAGCGGAGTGATCAACGTTCCCGATGAATCACCCATGTCCGGTAACGCCAGTTTGGTGATGTCAACGGCTTGCTGGCTAGGCGAAAACAGTAACAAGCTTAAGGTCAGTGGAATTGCAACAGGTTTATATTTCATGCCAATGAGACTGGATAAATTAAAGATAGTTTCTGAGGGATGCTGATTTAAGGCAATGGTAGCGTTATTTTAAGCTAGGTCAAGAATTCGGTGGCAAGGCGTCTGCATGACCTGTTTTGGGATAGCCGCATTTAAAGCTATACTGCTCCATCAGGTTTAAACCCACCGCAATAGTATGAAATTCGCCTTACAAATTAATAGCAGCCCTTATCAGTCAAATGCCGGTTATAGCGCCTATTTGTTCATTAAAGCCTTATTGGCGCAGGGCCATGAGGTGTTTCGGGTATTCTTTTATCATGACGGAATTTTTCACGCCTCTAAATACAGCACGCCACCGGATGATGAATTGCACTTTAGCCGGCTATGGAGCGAATTAGCCAGGCAGCATAACATTGATTTGGTAGTGTGTATTTCTGCCGCCCAGCGACGCGGCTTGTTATGCGAGGATGAAGCCGAACGGCAAGGCAAACGGGATAATGATTTGGCGGAAGGCTTTCGCATTTCCGGTTTAGGACAGCTCATTGAAGCAACCTTAGAGGCCGACCGCTTTATTGTTTTCGGTTAAGACCCATGAAAAGCTATTTATTTGTGTTGAGAAAACCGGCGCATAGCGGCAGCGCTGTTCAGGAAATGCTGGATATTATCTTAACGGCGGCGGCATTCGATCAGCCGGTCAGTTTGTTGTTGTTGGACGACGGCGTTTTTCAGTTAAAAAGCGGCCAGCAGCCTGAAAGATTGGCCATGAAAGACACCTCGGCGATCTTTAAAGCTTTGGAGATTTATGATGTGAGAAACATTTATGTTGAACAGGAATCGTTGCAAGAACGGGGTTTAAAGCCTACCGACTTGTGCTTGCCGGTCATACCGCTGGCCAGAAACCATATTGCAAAACTCATGAAACAGTCTGATGTCATTTTTCCGGGCTGATTGGCGCTGCTGCACAAGATGGCTATACTTTGGTATTTGTTATTATGGGAGTACCAGCCATGCCAAAACAACTCATAACTGCACTCGTGTTATTGCTTAGCGTAGCGTCATCAACAGCGGGCGTTCTTAAGGAAGGGATATGGATACCCAGTGGCTGCGGCGTTCGCCAGGAACCTCCCTTTATTGACACAACTACGGTCGATAGCTACAACGCCAGCGTTAAGGCCATTAACGAGTGGCAGAAAACAGCTAAAGCCTATGACGACTGCATCGTTAAAGAGGCCAATGCCGACAGTGCGGTAATTGCCAAATCCGCAACGGAAGAGCAGGGTAAATTAAAGGAGATCGTTAATAAAATTAATAATGACCTGAATACCGGTAGAGAACTGCTGGAACAGAGGCAGCGTACTGGTTCTATGTGAAATATGGGTCT
>SBAV01000548.1 GCA_005239965.1 Methylobacter tundripaludum | reverse complement strand
TTTGTCTCTTATGCTGGGCCTGCCACAAACCTAATTCCATCAACACTCCTGCGTTAGCCTTTGTTGTGTGCAAAAACTTACCTTAGATAACACTTGACATGTCGATCTCTGAAATAGCCAGTGAAATCAATCACCGTCGAACATTTGCAATCATTTCTCACCCGGATGCGGGTAAAACCACGCTGACCGAAAAGCTGTTGCTGTTTGGCGGTGCCATCCAGTTGGCAGGCTCGGTAAAGGGCAGAAAAGCCGCCCGCCATGCCACATCTGACTGGATGGAAATGGAAAAGGAGCGGGGTATTTCGGTCACTACGTCGGTGATGCAGTTTGAGCATAAGGACTGTATTATCAACTTGTTGGATACGCCTGGCCATGAGGATTTTTCCGAGGACACTTACCGGACGCTGACGGCTGTCGATTCAGCCCTGATGGTTATCGACGTGGCCAAAGGTGTCGAAGAACGCACCATCAACTTGATGGAAGTTTGCCGCCTGCGTACCACACCCATTTTGACCTTCATCAATAAGCTTGACCGTGAAGGCCGAGAACCCATTGAATTAATGGACGAAGTTGAGGATGTTTTAAAAATAAAATGTGCACCGATGACCTGGCCTATTGGCATGGGCAAGCGTTTTAAGGGGGTTTATCATTTGTATAAAGATGAGATTCACTTGTTCAGTGCCCAGCATGGCGGCAAGATTGCCGCTGCGGAAGTCATTAAGGGCCTGCATAATGAGAAGCTCGATGCTTTGTTGGGTGATCAGGCGCAAGAATTACGTGATGAAATCGATTTGGTTAAAGGCGCTAGCCATGAATTTGACCTGGATGAATACCTCGCAGGCAAGTTAACGCCGGTATTTTTTGGTTCCGCCATTAATAACTTCGGCATCCTGGAATTGCTGGATGCACTCGCCGAATTCGCACCGTCCCCTATGCCACGCCCAGCAGAACAACGCACTGTCCGCCCTGACGAAGATAAATTTACCGGTTTTGTGTTTAAAGTACAGGCCAATATGGATCCGGCGCACCGCGACCGCGTGGCTTTTTTACGGGTGTGTTCCGGTAAGTTTGAAAAAGGTA
This sequence comes from Methylobacter tundripaludum, assembly GCA_005239965.1. Taxonomy (GTDB): domain Bacteria; phylum Pseudomonadota; class Gammaproteobacteria; order Methylococcales; family Methylomonadaceae; genus Crenothrix. The sequence goes on along the minus strand of SBAV01000548.1, from coordinate 19,011 downwards.
TGAAAATTTATCATGTCCGTCTCGGCAAAACCGTGCAAATTTCCAATGCCATTACCTTTCAGGCCGATACCCGCAAAAATGTGGAAGAAGCCTTTCCGGGCGATATTATTGGCTTGCACAACCACGGCACCATTCAGGTCGGCGATACCTTTACCCAGGGCGAAACCTTGAAATACGGCGGCATTCCCTATTTTGCGCCCGAATTGTTTCGTCGGGTAATATTAAAAGATCCTTTGCGTGCCAAAGCCCTGCAAAAAGGCTTGATCCAATTAACCGAAGAGGGTGCAACCCAGTTGTTCAGGCCGTTAAAGAATAACGATCTTATCCTCGGTGCGGTCGGCATACTCCAGTTTGATGTGACGGCTTTCCGGTTAAAAGGCGAATACAACGTTGAATGCGTCTACGATGCCGTGCCTATTTCAACCGTGCGCTGGGTCAGCTCCGACAAGCCCACCAAACTGGAAGAATTCAAAAAGAAAGCTTTCGACAATCTGGCTGAAGACGGTGGCGGCCACCTGGTTTATGTGGCTAATAGCCGCGTCAATTTACAATTGACCGAAGAGCGTTGGCCGGATATCAAGTTCAGTGCCACGCGGGAATTGTAAATTTAATAGCTCTTGGCAGCGAGAAGAACAGAACACGGATTTGACTGATCCGTTTTAAACCCATCCAATCCATGTCATTAATGTTCTATTTCGGGGCATACTGTCTAAAACTGGTACATCGCGCGGTTTGATTTGTATATACTATGCAGTGCATCAGATTATTTCTGTTTTTTGCACAACTTTGCCGGTTTTGCAATTGTTAGCCATAAGACTTAACGACGGTCTACAATTATTTGTTTGTCAGCTATGCAGCTTAACCCGTTCCGACAGGACCCTACATGAATAACAGTTTTATATCAGAAGTTACCGGACAGAATGACATTGATCCTACGGAAACCAAAGAATGGATTGAAGCGCTACAAGCGCTAATAGAAAAGGATGGTAGCGAACGTGCGCATTTTCTGATCGAGCAACTGGTTGCAGTCGCCCGGCACGCTGGCTTCGATATTCCCTTTAGCGCCAACACCGCCTACCTTAACACCATTCCCGTAGCGCGTCAGGCTCCCTTCCCAGGCGACCAGTCTAGCGAACTTAAAATCCGCTCTTACGTGCGTTGGAATGCCATGATGATGGTATTAAGGGCCAATAAGCACACCAATGTCGGTGGCCATATCGCCAGCTTTGCTTCGGCGGCCACGTTGTATGATGTCGGCTACAATCATTTTTGGCGTGCGTCCTCAGAACAACACGGCGGCGACCTGATTTTTACCCAAGGCCATCTTACCCCCGGTGATTACGCGCGTTCTTTTCTCCTTGGACGATTCACCCTGGAGCAAATGGATAATTTCCGTCAGGAAGTCAACGGTAATGGCTTGTCATCTTATCCCCACCCTTGGTTAATGCAGGATTTTTGGCAATTTCCAACCGTGTCTATGGGGCTTGGGCCCATCATGGCCATTTATCAGGCTCGCTTTATGCGCTATCTGCAAGATCGTGGTTTTGCGGATACCTCAGAACGTAAAGTCTGGAGCTTTTTGGGGGATGGCGAAACCGATGAGCCTGAATCATTAGGGGCGATTGGTATGGCGGGCCGCGAAAAACTGGATAATCTTATTTTCGTGGTCAACTGCAATCTACAGCGTCTGGATGGACCAGTACGCGGTAACGGCAAAATCATTCAGGAACTGGAAAGCGAATTTCGCGGTGCGGGCTGGAATGTCATTAAACTGGTGTGGGGACAGCGCTGGGATGCCCTGTTAGCCCGTGACAAAGATGGCTTGTTGGCTGCCCGCATGATGGCTTGTGTCGACGGGGACTATCAAACCTTCAAGGCCAAAGACGGCGCTTATGTCCGGGAACATTTTTTTAACACACCTGAATTAAAGGCCATGGTAGCCGACTGGTCAGATCGGGATATCTGGGAATTAAACCGGGGCGGCCATGATCCTTCCAAAGTGTATGCAGCCTTCCATGCGGCAGTAAATCATAAAGGCCAGCCTACCGTTATTCTGGCCAAAACCATCAAAGGTTATGGCATGGGTTCTTCTGGCGAAGCGCAAAACATTTCCCACCAGCAGAAAAAAATGAGTGATGACTCACTCCGCCATTTTCGTGATCGGTATGACTTGCCGGTTACCGATGAGCAATTGCACGATCTACCTTATCTCACTTTCCCAGAAGGCTCCAAAGAACTGGCCTACATGAGCAAGTGCCGTGCTCAGCTGGGAGGGCATTTGCCCGTAAGAAGAAACAAGTCGTATGCACTGGATGTACCGGTATTAAACGATTTTAAACCCTTGCTGGAAGCCAGTGCCGAAGGCCGTGAAATTTCCACCACCATGGCTTTTGTCAGGTTAATCAATATTCTTGCGAAAGATAAAAACATCGGTAAACGCATTGTGCCCATTGTTCCTGACGAATCCAGAACTTTTGGTATGGAAGGCATGTTCCGGCAACTGGGTATTTGGTCTCAGGTAGGTCAACTTTACACGCCACAGGATGCTGATCAACTGATGTTTTACAAGGAAGACAAGCATGGCCAGGTGTTGCAGGAAGGTATTAACGAAGCCGGTGGCCTGTGCGACTGGATTGCGGCAGGAACTTCGTATTCTACGCATAATGTGCCGATGATTCCGTTTTTCATTTACTACTCCATGTTTGGCTTCCAACGGGTAGGCGATTTGATTTGGGCGGCTGCCGACCAGCGCACACGCGGCTTTTTGATGGGCGGCACTGCTGGTAGAACCACATTAAATGGTGAAGGCCTGCAACATGAAGATGGCCACAGTCATCTGATGTCAGCAACCATACCCAATTGTATCTCTTACGATCCCACCTACGCCTACGAACTGGCTGTCATTATCCAAAATGGCTTGCGCCGTATGTATGTGGAACAGGAAGACGTGTTCTACTACATCACGGTTATGAATGAGAATTATAGCCACCCTGCCATGCCTAAAGGCGTGGAACTGGATATTCTCAAAGGCATGTATTTGTTTCAGGCAGGCGGCAAGAAAAAGGGCCCGCGCGTACAATTACTGGGTTCTGGTACCATTTTCCGCGAAGTTGAAGCCGCCGCCGTCCTGTTGCATGACGATTGGGAGATGGAATCGGATTTATGGAGTTGTCCAAGCTTTACGGAATTGGCACGGGATGGCCAAAGCTGTGAACGCTGGAATCGTTTACATCCATCTGAACCTGCAAAAATCTCACATGTTGCCCGCTGTCTGGATAACGCTAAAAACCCGGTCGTTGCCGCTACCGATTACATCCGCGCCTACGCCGAACAAATTCGTAAGCTTGTCGCCGCGCCGTACACGGTTTTGGGTACGGATGGCTTTGGCCGCTCAGATACCCGTGAAAATTTACGCCGGTTTTTCGAGGTTGATCGTTATCATATCACCATCGCTGCGCTAAAAAGCCTTGCCGATATGGGCTATTGTGAGACGAATAAAGTCGATGCCGCTATTGCAAAATATGCGATTAATGCTGATATCAAAGCGCCTTGGTTGGTTTAAGGGAAGGAACAGACAATGCTGATTGAAATTAAAGTCCCTGATGTGGGTTCGGCTGAAGTTGATGTGGTAGAGGTATTGGTTCAAGCGGGTGACACTGTTGCATTAGAGCAGTCCATCATCACCCTTGAGGGTGATAAAGCAAGCATGGAACTGCCCTCAACTGCCGCAGGTGTAGTGCAGCAAGTACATGTCAAGGCAGGCGATAAGGTCTCGGAAGGGACGTTGATTGCGACGGTTCTGGCGGCAGAGCAGCAAACCACCTCAGAACCAGCTCCCTCCAAAACCCTCGAACAAACCGCGCCACCACCCGCTACTCCCATTTCTAAACAAGCCGAACCGGCTCCTTCCATTGCTTCATCTTCCGCAGCGCCTGCTGCAACAGCACCTGTAACGGCAAACGAAACCAGTGCTACGAAAATAGTCCATGCCTCACCCTCGGTACGGCTGTTTGCGCGTGAGCTGGGGGTCGACCTGGGTAAAGTTACTACAGGTAGTGGCCGCAAAGGGCGCATCTTAAAAGATGATGTGAAAAACTTCGTTAAAAAAACACTTGCAGAAGGCACTCCTACTACAGTGATTGCCGGAATTCCTGGTATACCCGTTGTTGATTTCTCGGTATTTGGTGATATAGAAGTACAAAAGCTCAGTAAAATTAAACGCTTGACCGGGCAAAATTTAAGTCGTGTCTGGTTAAATCTGCCGATGGTCACCTATCATGATGAAGCGGACATTACCGAGATGGAAGCATTCCGGGTGGAATTGAATGGTGAAAAAGCCAAGGATGAAGTCAAGATTACCGGCTTGATGTTTATCATCAAGGCACTGGTTGCGGCGATGAAACAATTTCCGAGCTTTAATGCCTCCTTGTCCGGCGATGGCGAAAATATCATACTCAAACGTTATTTCAACATCGGTATCGCCGTGGATACCCCAAATGGCTTGGTGGTGCCGGTCTTGCGTGATGTGGACAGCAAAAGCATTAACCAGCTGGCTGTTGAACTGGCGGAGAAAAGCGCCAAGGCACGGCAAGGCAAATTGCTGCCCAATGATATGCAGGGCGGCTGTATTACCATTTCCAGCTTAGGCGGTATTGGCGGGACGTCGTTTACACCGATAGTCAATGCGCCGGAAGTGGCTATCCTGGGTGTTACCCGTGCCAAAATGCAGCCGGTCTGGAACGGCAAGGAATTTATGCCCCGTTTAATGCTGCCCCTGGATTTGACTTACGACCACCGGGTTATCGATGGTGCGGAAGGTGCGCGTTTCATGGCGGTTGTCAAACAAAACTTAAGCGATATTCGCCGTTTATTACTTTAATCAGAAGGATAATGATGGATACTAATTCAACACAAAGTGATACTGCAATACAGGCAGAAGTTCTGGTATTGGGCGGAGGTCCTGGTGGATATACGGCCGCATTCCGGGCTGCCGATTTGGGCAAGCAGGTCGTCCTGGTCGAGCGCTACCCGGTCATAGGTGGTGTTTGCCTTAATGTCGGCTGCATCCCTTCCAAAGCGTTGTTGCACATGGCGCAAGTGATACATGAAGCGGAAGAGTTTGCCGAGCGCGGCGTCATGTTTGAAAAACCAAAGTTGGACATTGACAAGATCAGGGACTGGAAGCAAAGCGTTACTAAAACATTAAATGATGGCCTGGCCGGTTTGGTCAAGCAGCGCAAAATTACGCGTGTACAGGGCGTTGGACAATTTACTTCCACCAACACGGTTGATGTACAAACCGAAACCGGTATTCAAACCATCAAGTTCGAGCAGGCGATTATTGCCGCCGGCTCACAACCGACCCAAATACCTACCTTTCCTAATGATGATCCACGTTTAATGGATTCAACGGGCGCATTGGCACTTAAAGAAATCCCCAAAAAACTGCTGATCGTCGGTGGCGGCATTATTGGCCTGGAAATGGCTACGGTTTATCATGCGTTTGGTTCAAAAATCAGTGTGGTTGAGTTGATGGATCAAATCATTCCTGGCTGTGACAAGGATTTGATTACCCCCTTGTTCAGGCGTATCAAAAAACAGTATGACAATATCTGGCTGGAAACGAAAGTATCTTCAATTGAAGCGCAGCCTGATGGTTTGAAAGTTACATTTGAAGGCAAAAATGCGCCGCAAGAAGAAGTCTTTGATGCGGTGTTGGTTGCGGTAGGACGTAGACCGAACGGCAACCTGATTGGCGCTGAGCGCGCCGGTATTACCGTTAACCAACAAGGTTTTATCCCTGTGGATAAGCAACAACGCACTAATGTCCCGCATATTTTTGCAGTGGGCGATATCGTCGGCAATCCTATGCTCGCCCATAAAGCGGTACACGAAGGCAAGGTGGCCGCTGAAGTTGCTGCCGGGCATAAGGCCGGCTTTGATGCACTGACCATTCCTTCAGTCGCTTATACAGACCCTGAAGTGGCCTGGATGGGCTTGACGGAAAATCAGGCCAAACAGCAAGGCATCGACTATGACAAGGCGGTTTTTCCTTGGGCAGCCAGTGGGCGCTCACTCAGTATTGGCCGTAAGGAAGGCTTAACCAAAATAGTGTGTGATAAGGAAACCGGTCGCATCCTGGGTGCTGGTATAGTCGGCACCAATGCCGGTGAATTGATAGCCGAAGCGGTATTGGCGCTGGAAATGGGTGCAGATGCAGACGACATTAGTTTAACCATACATCCGCATCCGACGTTATCGGAAACCTTAGGTTTTGCCGCTGAAATAATCAACGGTACGATTACCGATATTTACATCAAAAAAGACAAATCTTAGAATTTTGCACTTTGAGACTTAAACACTGAGACTTTTCTGTTCAACTGAAAACTCCCGAGTACCCCGATGAAAACAAAAATAGCTACGCTGTTTACGCTCGTATTACTCGTTGTCATTAATTTCAGCATTTGGAGTTATATCAATAACCCGCTGCAATTACAGCCGTGGACTAAAACCACCATGGGTGTTACTTTTGACCCCATGCGCAAAAATGACACCCAAAAAACCAAAACCTTTCACGATCCAGCAGAAATTGATGCCGATTTGGCGCTGCTAGCTGACAAAGTCCATGCAGTAAGAACCTACAGTGTACTGAAAGGCCTAAATGAAGTGCCCAGGCTTGCTGCAAAACACGGGCTCAATGTCACTGTTGGTGCCTGGATAGGCGGCGATTTGGAAAAAAATCGCCAGGAAATTGAAACCCTCATCCAAATCAGTCGAGAAGATAATCCAAAAATCGTCCGTATCATGGTTGGTAACGAGGTGTTGTTACGCAACGAAATAACCGAAGAACAGTTGATCGACTATATCCGGGAAGTCAAAAAACGCACCTGGCGACCGGTCAGTACTTCGGAAACCTGGGATAAATGGCTGGCGCATCCCGAATTGGTGAAAGAAGTCGATTATATCGGCGTACACATTCTGCCGTACTGGGAAGGAATTGCTGCTGAAGATGCCGTCGATTATGTTTTTGACCGGCATCATGCATTAAAGCAAGCCTACCCCAACAAACCCATAATCATCACCGAAGTAGGCTGGCCCTCCGATGGCCAGCCTTTTAAGCACGCAACGGCTTCAATTGCCAACCAGGCGCGTTTTTTGCGAGAGTTCCTTAACCGCGCCGCTAAAGAGCATATTGCTTATTATATTATCGAAGCCTTTGACCAACCTTGGAAAATGTCTGATGAAGGTTCAGCAGGCGCGTATTGGGGGATTTTTAATGCCGATCGGCAACCCAAATACCCCATGAATGGTGATGTGCTAACCTTGCCGGCCTGGAAAAACTGGGCTACCGGCGCCGCTGTTTTCAGCGTTGTGTTGATGGGCTTGTTTTTATTTACCCGCAGAAATCTAAAACTGCCAGGTTTACTGTTTTTTGGCCTGATCGCCAACCTTGCCGCATCAGTTATTTTTTGGACGGTGTCTATAGGTGCCCAGCAATACCAAACCCACATGACCATTGTGTTCTGGGTTTTGCTGGTATTGATGCAAATGCTGGCGGTTATCATTCTGTTGATTGAAAGCCTGGAAATTGCCGAGGTCGTCTGGCATAGAAATACTGCAAGAACATTTACCCCGCTGGAGCCATCGCCCGATTTCAAATATCCGAAAGTATCCTTGCATTTGCCGATCCATAACGAGCCGCCAGCTATGGTGCGTAAAACGTTAGAAGCTTTGGCTAAAGTGGATTATCCCAATTTGGAAGTGTTGGTGATGGACAATAACACCAAGGATCCCGCTGTTTGGGAACCTGTCCGTGATGATTGTAAGCGCCTGGGTGACAAGTTCAGGTTTTTCCATCTGGAAAACTGGCCGGGGTTCAAGGCCGGCGCTATTAATCATGCGCTTGAACAAACCGCCAGTGATGCTGAAATTATTGCCGTTATCGACAGTGATTATATTCTGTCGCCGGATTGGCTTAAGTGTATGGTGCCGTATTTCGACAATGACAATGTTGGCTTTGTGCAATCGCCGCAAGATTACCGTGACCGTCATCTGAGTACGTTTAAATCCTTTTGTTATTGGGAATACGCCGGATTTTTTAATATCGGCATGGTGCAACGTAACGAATACAATGCCATTATTCAACACGGTACGATGACCATGATCCGCAAATCTGCCCTGCAGGAAATCGGCAAATGGGCAGAATGGTGCATTTGTGAGGACAGCGAACTTGGGTTGCGTTTGTATGAGGCCGGTTACGATTCCGTTTACTGCAAGGATTCGTTTGGGCAAGGTTTAATGCCAGATACCATGTCCGGTTATATGACGCAACGCTTCCGTTGGGTTTATGGCGCCATGCAGATTATTAAAGGCCATTGGCGAAGCTTCCTGCCCACTAAAAAATCACCGTTAACATCGGCGCAACGCTATTACTTTATTGCCGGCTGGTTACCGTGGTTCTCTGATGCCTTGGCGCTGTTGTTTACTACTACCAGCTTAATTTTAACCGGTGTGCTGCTTGCTGATCCTTTGCACAGTGAATTACCCGTCAATGCTTTCTTATTGCCGACAATAGGGTTGTTCAGCTTCAAAATTATAAGGAGCTTATGGCTTTATCAGGTCCGGGTTCCCTGTTCAATCTGGCAATCGCTTGGGGCATCACTGTCTGGGTTATCGTTAACGCATACGGTAGCCAGGGGAACGATTCAAGGTTTGTTTACTAACGGCAAGCCATTTATGCGGACTCCAAAATATGAAAAACAAGGGGCGCTTATTGCAGGTTTACTGACTATCAGGCAAGAGCTGTTATTGCTGGTGCTGCTGGGCGCTGCCATTTGGTTTATGTATACACTGGAGCATTTTGACAACTTAAGCGGGCGACTTTGGATTGCGGTATTATCCGTGCAATCAGTGCCTTATATTGCGGCTTTAATTACACTGCTGGTCAGTATTGCACCGTCTTACCGTCGGGGAAAATCAGGTGTGCTGGCTGAAGAATTTGATGATGTGTAAGGTGAGTGGCTACCCTCCAGGACGGACAAAGTTTAACATCGTCTGGTACTAAAGAAAAAACCGCGCAACGCAAAACTGCTAATCCCTAACGGGCGGTGGAGCCAAGACAACACGAGAACCATTGGATTCGGCAGCGCTGACCACGCCGGCCGCTTCCATTTCTTCAATGATCGTGGCAGCGCGGTTATAACCAATTTTAAACTTGCGTTGTACGCTGGATATGGAAGCCTTGCGTGACTCGGTAACAAACGCAACTGCCTGATCGTACATGGAATCGCCTTCAGAAATGCTGCTGCCAAAACTGCCGCCCGCACTAAAACCGTCATTACTATCAGACATATCACGGGTAATGTCTTCCAGATAATTAGGCGGCGCGGTCTGCTTTAAAAACTCAACAACACGATGAACTTCAGGATCATCCACAAAGGCACCATGGGCGCGAATGGGGATACTGGTCCCCGAGGGTAAAAACAGCATATCGCCATTGCCTAACAAAGCTTCCGCACCACCCTGGTCCAGAATAGTGCGCGAATCGATGCGCGATGACACCTGAAAAGAAATACGGGTCGGCACGTTGGCTTTAATCAAGCCAGTTAGCACATCAACCGATGGACGTTGGGTAGCCAAGATCAGATGTATGCCCGCTGCACGGGCTTTTTGCGCCAAACGCGCAATCAGCTCTTCGACTTTTTTGCCGACTATCATCATCATGTCCGCCAATTCGTCGATGACAATGACTATGCTGGGCAAAGTCGTTAAGGTTGGGTATTCATCACCCTCCTCCAACGGTGTCACCATTTGAAATAGCGGATCCCTGATCGCTTCACCGCGTGCTGCGGCATCTGTAATCAACTGATTAAAACCGGCAAGATTTCTAACGCCCATTTTCGACATCAGCTTATAGCGCCGCTCCATCTCGCCTACTGCCCAGCGCAAGGCGTTGCTGGCTTCTTTCATATCGGTAACTACAGGAGTCAACAGATGTGGAATGCCTTCATATACCGATAGTTCCAACATCTTCGGATCAATCATGATCAGTCGCACTTGTTCCGGCGTAGACTTGTACAGTAAGCTTAATATCATGGTGTTAATGGCGACAGACTTACCAGAACCGGTCGTTCCGGCCACCAGGGCATGTGGCATCTTGGCAAGATCAGCCACCATAGGCGTTCCAGAGATATCTTTGCCCATCGCCAAGGTTAACAGTGACTTTGATTTTTCAAACGGTGCGGAAACCAATAAATCCCGCAAGTTCACCATTTCCCGCTCCTGGTTGGGGATTTCCAGACCCACCACCGATTTACCCGGAATAATCTCAACAATACGCACGCTGGTTACCGACAAGGCTCTCGCCAAATCTTTGGACAACGTACTGATACGACTGACTTTAACACCCGCCGCCGGCTGTAATTCAAAGCGGGTAATCACAGGGCCCGGATGAAATCCTACCACCATCACCGTCACATTAAAATCGGCCAGAATAGTCTCAACCAGACGGGACATGGTTTCCAATTCCACTGCGGTATAGCCCCTGACGCGGCTGTCCCGATTGTCCAGCAATTCCAAAGAAGGCAATACCGACTGAGCATCGCCAAATTTGGCGCGTACTTGCTTTTTTAAAGGCTTGTTGGCAACACTGTCTTTTTCTATCGGTTTGGCAACAAATTTTTCCACAAATTGCTCAACACGTGGCGTAGCAATAGCCGACATCAGTGTTGTTTTTTTGCTTGGCTTTTTTTCCGGCCTGTCTTGTTTGACCTGGGGCTGAAGTGCCGCTGTACGTGCCGGTACTTGTAAATGCCGTTGCCAAAACGTTTTAGCTGCGCCGCCACTCGCACGACATGCCAATAAGGAATGTCTGCCGATAAAATCAATAAATGTTACCCAGGAAAGTCCGGTCGTCATGGTAACGCCCGCTAAGAATATGACAATCAAAAGTAACGTCGCACCTGAGTTTCCTAGCAAAATCAACAAGGCATCACCAATCTCCCGTCCGACTATTCCTCCGGTACTGTCTGGCAGCTCTATGCCTATGCGTAAAAAATACAGCGATAACAATGCAGTAGCGGCAATTACCGATACCAGTGTGCCCATCCAGGGCAAGGCCAACCAGATTTTTCCCTTGGTTTTTTTATTTTGCGTATAAATCAGGTAACCGTGCCAAAAAAATAGCACGGGGAACAGATAAGCAACCAAACCAAAAAAACTAAGGCAAAAATCAGCCAGCCACGCACCCAACACACCGCCGGCATTACGAATAATCTTTGTGCTGCCGCTATGCGTCCAGCCTGCATCCTCAATACTGAAACTTACCAAAGAAATCAAAAAAAACATTGCCCCGGCGACAAGACCGAACACAGCGACTTCGCGCAAACCACGAAATGTTTTCTCTTCCATTACGGCCGACATACTAGCACCTAAAAATAATTAACATGAGAAACATGATTATAGATCAAGAATGATATATTTCACATTAAGCTGGAAAAAATCAGTACACCATAATAATTTTTACTTTACGCTGGCTTATGGCAAACTTCAGGCATTGATTTTTCCCCCGATGATGTTATTCATTTTTAGTAAGCAAGCGTTACAATAGGTTCCTTTCGACAGCTTCGGTATTGTTAAAAAATAACCATGACAACAACTAAAGTGCTTTTCGTGTGTATGGGGAATATTTGCAGATCCCCTACTGCCGAAGGCGTATTTGCCAAACTCGTCAAAGATCAGGGTGTTGAATCACAATTCTTAATCGATTCGGCCGGCACACACGCTTATCATATTGGTGAAGCACCGGATTTGCGCGCGCAAAAGGCTGCCAATGAGCGCGGCATTGTGCTTGGCCATTTACGTGCCCGAAAAGTATGTGCTGAGGATTTCGAAAAGTTCGATTTTATTTTAGTGATGGACAGCCATAATTATGCAAGCCTGATGGTGCCTTGCCCTGCCCGATACAAAAAGAAAGTGCAATATTTTCTTGATTATGCGCCACAACTGGAAACGCGCGAAGTACCTGATCCTTATTACGGGGGCAAATCCGGATTTGAAAAAGTCTTGGATATGATTGAAGCGGCGTCGATAGGTTTTTTAACCCACGTACAAAAAACAAATCGTGGAAAATAACATTGATTCACAGCAATTGGGGAGAATACTATGGCAATAATCACAACGACTGCAAATTACCGGGATGGCGAAGCCTTGTTGGAGGCATTTGTTGCCTATGATGATACCCTTGCCGATCATCGGCCGGCGGTTTTAATTCATCATACATGGTGTGGCCGCGACGATTTTGTCGCCGGAAAGGCCAAAAAGATTGCCGAACTGGGTTATGTGGGCATTGCCGTTGATATGTACGGTAAAGGTATTCTAGGATCAGGTCCTGAAGAAAACGCCAAACTCATGCAGCCTTTCATTGACGACAGATTGCTGTTGAGAAAACGCCTTATGGCAATATACCGCAACGCAAAGATTATGCCCTGGGTAGATGGCCATACTATGGCGGCAATCGGATTCTGTTTTGGCGGTTTGTGTGTGCTTGATTTAGCCCGATCCGGCGTTGATATTAAAGGTGTAGTCAGTTTTCATGGCTTGCTACATGCGCAGGATGACATCAAAACCCATCCCATTAAAGCCAAAGTGCTGGCGTTACACGGCAATGATGACCCGCTTGCACCCATTGCCGACGTTATCGCTTTCGAACAGGAAATGACCGCAGCCGGCGCAGATTGGCAATTGCACACCTATGGCAATACCAGCCATGCGTTTACCAATCCGGCCGCCAATGACCGGGCAGGCGGTATGTTTTTCCAGGCAGATGCTGACAGGCGATCCTGGCAGGCCATGAAAAATTTTCTGGCGGAAATCTTTGCCTGATTCGTACAGATCGCGTACCGTAGAGACGTAATATTTTGCGTCTCTACTGATAATGCGTAGCCTCCCACAAGGGCAGTAGAATCTCCCTGCACAACTGCTCGAATGCCCCCCCTAAAAGCGAATCTATATCCGTCTTTGCAGCGTACAAGCGCTGAAGTTCCAATTCATGCGCTTGGTCAATGGCTTTTGCGAATTGCTGTCTGGCTTTGTCAAACGCTAGTTCATCCGCATTAGCGCCGGGTTTACACGCTTGTTGCACATAGGCTAACGCCGGCTCTACAAAGAAAGCATCGGGCCGTTGCTGGCCTTGCTGGTAAATATCGATCAGCCCCAGTAAATAATGGGCTTGGCAATGTTCCGGCAATAATACGATTTCGTCATCAGCGCTGAGCAAAGTTGTTGTTTGTGGACATAGTTGATTGATGATGAGGTGATGCAATACCGCACACACAAAATCTTTGCCTTTCAGTGCTGCATAGCGGTAAAACAGACTGCCGTTTTGGTAGCGATTGCCCAATGCGCCCACCAGACGATACTCGCCTACCGTGATATCAACCGGCAAATCATCGCACTTTTCACCCAGCTTTAGGGCATTGATGCGTTCAACAAAGTCGTCAATGATGTTTTGATGCCGTTCCGCTTCCAATTCCCCCATTACCCCAGACAACCAACGTCCTTGCGCTTGCAGCTTATCGACCGACATCGCCTGGCCTTTCAAGCCTTCCTGTATGCCATGGTTCAAACTGAAATACCTGTCCAGCGTCTCCAAAGCAAAATCTTCGCGTTCCCCAGGTTCTGCTTCAATGCCGTAAAATCGCACATCCAATTGCCGCTTCATAAAATAGCGCTGTGGATGCTGAAAAAAACGGAACAAATCGCCAAGCTCAAGCACCTTGTTTTCGGGCGGCGTTAACGCGCCTTGCCACCATACGCCAGGTTCGATTTTGGGCTGCAACAAGGCCTTGGCTGTTGTGCAATCCGTTTCTGAAAAACTGAACAAATCTGGCAACCCCTTAAAATAATCTGCCGCAAAGGCATGTAAGGGATGATAGGTGATAAGGCCAGAAATTTGATAGCTGTCGCGCAAGACATCCAGCAATTCGCTGACCACAATAGCCGGTGGGATACGGTTATTATGAATAATCGACTGCCCCACGTACGTGATAATCAATTGCTGCCGTGTTGACAACAAAATTTCCAAAAATTGATAACGATCATCGGATCGCCTTGAGCTGTCGCCTTTACGGATCGATTGCGCGGTTAAGTCGAAGGTAGGACGCTGATCCATACGCGGGAAATCGCCCTCATTCATGCCCAATAAGGCAATCACTTTAAATGGAATCACCCGCATCGGCTGCATGGCACAGAACGTCAGTTGCCCCCGTAAAAACCCGCTGCCTGCATCGCGCTGCGACGATGTACTGACCTGGTCTTGCAGCCAAAGGATAATCACCTGCAAATCAACGCTTTCCTGGTGTACATCAGCCAGTGTGGAGGACAATTCCAGCAGTAATTCGTTAAGCTGTTGCCGTTCGGTAGAATCTGCCGCAACCAGTAACTGATCTGCGTATTCATACAGCAATTTTCCCCAATTTGCCAGCGCCATTGGCTGCTTAAGTTGTGTATTAGCGTTAAACAAAAGCTGGATAAAATCATGCAGCCCCCCCAATGCCTGTGCAGATGAACCTTCAATATCTTTATAAGGCAATACGCCATCAACAAATGCGCTGTCATCGCCCAGTGCATAACCCATCAGTAACCTGTCCAGCATGGCCTGCCAGGTATTTTCAGCGCAGGCGAACACATCCAGCTCTTGTCTGTGCTCAGCGGATTTCCCCCAACGCACACGGGTATCTTGCAGCCAATGCTTGATCAAATCCAGATCGCTGTCAGACAAATCAAAACCCGGATAAATGACAGGGCGTTCCAGTAAATCGACCACATTTTTCCAGCCGAAACGGCTTTGGCTAATTTGCAAAAAATCAATAAAGGCATTGAGCGCATGATTCGTCATCAACAAGGTACGATCAGCGATATTGTGTTGTATATCGTTAAAAACAGCGGAAATAAACGGTACATAAGATTGTATATCCGGTGACATCACCACAATATCGCGCAATTCCAGATCAGGATTTTGCTCCAGTGCCTTGAGTAACTGATTCCGCAATACCTCGACTTCGCGCATACGTGAATGGCAGGCATGAATATTGATGGAAGCATCTTTGCACCGCTGCTGCGGCTTTTGCGGGTTGTTCGTAATATCGTGCTGTAGGTGTTCCAGAATGGTTTTTCTGGATTCTGTATTCGTAGTATTTGCTGATGCGCCTTCAAACAATCTACGCTCCAATAACATTTCCTGAAATTCACAGCCCTGTTGGCCTAAGCTAACTAGCAAGGGATGTTGCGGTTGCAACGGAAGATGGTTTTGCGTAGATGCGCTCGGCATGGGATTGAGCAAGAAAAAATGCACCTGGCAATGCCGGGCTAAACCCTGCAAAAAATCCAGCATAATCGGCGACAAGTGATTTATGCCAAAAATGAAAAGATGTTCCGGTAACTGCGCTGTGAATGTGCCTGCTTCCGCTGCATTCAGTTTCGCAATAACATTCTGCCACAACAGCGCTTTATTTTTGTGGCCTAACTGAATATTGAGTCGTTGCCAGAGCGATTTTTGCCAAAGTTCAGTTTCATTACGGCAAACCAGTTGATCTTGTTGCCACGCTGCCAGCATATCAGGGCGCAGCATCTGATACCGATCAAAAATTTGCGCAAGGTTACGGGCTAATTGATAGCGTTTTAAAGCGATATTTTTGCCAGTCAAATACTGCGTTAGCGGCGCAAATTCACTTTCTTGAAGATCACGCAATAAGCTCTCAATGCGCCACAGCATAACATTCCGGTCAAACACGTCATTGTTTAACTGGCTGTTTATTTTCTGGGCCATGGCATTAAAAAAAATACCGGGGGCTAAAAACTGGTAGTTTCCCCACACCATAAAGTGGCTGGCCAGTTTTTGTGACAACCAGCGTTCCATACCCGGATGTTGAACAAGAAACACTTCTTTTTCAAAAGGTGACGACAGCGGTTTATTTTCAATAACCGTGATGAGATCGGCCAGCAGATTTTCAGTTTTATTGGCGTTATACAGGGTAAACATAGGGCTTTCAGCGCAATTAATTAGCCTCACATGATACGCCATTCACGCTGGGCAATGGTATTGCGCTGAAAAAACGCTTGAATAAAGACTCTACTAACACCTAACACCATCCTTCTGATTTATCCATCCTTTCGACGATACATCACATCAGATCGAAGTACATATTTCCGACCCGCAGTTACCGGCTGACCTTTGTGGTAAATTTCATGAGTAAAGAACAAAGCCATGCCTTTCTTAGGAACCACATCGCAATAATCTTCAAATGCTGTATGGCCACCTTCGAAATTGTCATTAAGATAAACCATAAATGTCAATCGGCTGCGTTCGCTGATTGAACGTCGGAACGCGCCATCATAATGCCAATCAAACTGCTGGCCGACATCATAACGGTAAAAACGTAAGCGCTCATTAATACCCACCGTACACCAATCCGCCATGTAATCTGGGACATAATCAACTGACCTCTGCCAAAATTGCTCGGCACGCTCAGGATCATCAATCATTACGCGCGTATTGTTACGTATTGCCAGATGAATTTGTGGCCCGAATGCAGTGCTGATCGGTGCAATACTAAAACCTCTTGATTCGGCAAGCTGAATGTAGGCATCGCATTCATCGGGCGTGAAAAACTCAGCAACAGTGGAAATATCTTCATTGATCCATTGGTATTCGAGCATGGTCTTATATCCTCTCGTTAACAATAATTAATATCTTAGCAAAGCCGCCCAGACTTATCGCGCCTGTTCATCACAGAAAACCTGTGGTTCACGTTAAAAATACCGGAGTTGGCCACGGGGTTATAGGATTTGCCTTTTTTCTGATGATAATTACAAACGACACGCTACAAATGCGGGTAGTCATACTCACTATCAGGAAAAAACAATGTTGAATCTAATAATTATTGGCCTATGTGTTATCGGTGCTTATATCTTCTTTCGCATACTGGTGCCCATTGTGGTGGTTGGCGGCAATCAAATCGCCATTTTAGAGCGTCGGTACTTTGGCAAAACCATGACTGATGGGCATGTTATCGCCGTAGGCAACGAAATTGGCGTACAGGCACGCATTCTGGGACCTGGTTTATATTTCTTAAACCCCATTGTCTACAGCCTCCGAAAATCTGCCTTTACCGTTATTGCCGAGGATGAAATTGGCATAATTGAAGCCGTTGATGGCCGTTCTATTCCACAAGGACATATTTTCGCCAAAGTGGTGGATAACCATAATGCTTTCCAGGATGGCGAAGCATTTTTGTTGGGCGGTGGTGAAAAAGGCCCGCAAGTGGAAGTTATTCCGCCAGGCACATACCGTCTTAATCCCGTATTATTTAAACTCACTATCGCCAAGGCCATCGAAATTCCACCGGGTAAAATCGGCATTATCACCGCTTTGGATGGCGCACCTATAACATCTGGGCGCTTACTGGCCAGGCATGTCGAAGGTCATAACAATTTTGAAAATGGCCAGGCCTTTCTCAGTCACGGAGGGCAACGTGGGCCACAAATAGATGTATTGATGCCAGGCGCTTACCGCATCAATACGGCGTTATTCAAGATAGAAATACATCCAGCGACGATTATTCCGGTCGCCAATATCGGCTTGGTAACGGCGCTGGACGGTGCACCGTTACCTGACAATGAATTTGTGGCCAAAAAGGTTGAAAACCACATGGATTATCAGAATGCCTCTATGTTTCTGGAAGCTGGCGGCCAACGTGGACCACAACTGGAAGTGCTTAAACCCGGCACTTACTACATCAATCCATCTATGTTCAACATTACACTTGAGCAGATCACCGAAGTGCAACGAGGACAAGTCGCCGTGATTGTATCCAATATCGGGGCAGAGCCACCCGTGGACATTGCTTCGCTGGCAGCGACAGAGCATGTCGCTGGGCAAGAGCGTTATGTGGTATCGGCTGGCTATCGCGGCATCCAACAAAATGTCATGGGGCCAGGCCGGTACTATTTAAACCTGTGTGCTGAGATCGCTTATATTATCGACACCACCAATATCATCATCAATTGGGCAACGGAAGACCAACATCCCCTATTCAAACCGCTGCAAGTGATTTCCAAAGATGGCTTTATGATTGAAATAGCCATGAAAGTCATCATCCGGGTTCGCCCGGATCAAGCACCGTATATGGTCGCCAAGATTGGCTCTATCGATAATTTGGTGCAGCACGTTATTCAGCCAACAGTCGCCTCATCCTTACGTAATCAGGCTTCTGAAACGTCTGCAATGAGCTTTATGCTGGATCGTCAAGTTGAGCAAAAGAAAGTGGAAGAACGCGCACGTATCGAGCTGGAAAAATACCACGTTGAGTGTGTTTCGGTCCTGATATGCCAAATCAATTTACCGCAAGAGTTAATGGATACCCAGACGCAGCGCATCATTGCCAGAGAACAAATGGAAATGTACAAAGCCGAAGGGTATGCCGAAGAGCAACGTGCCACTATGGAGAAAAAACGCGCCCAAGCGGATATGCAACCCAAACTGGTGGATGCCGAAATCGGTGTGCAAATCGCCACCCAAGCCAAACTTAAAACGGTTATTTCGGCTGAAGCGGAAAGCGAATCTAAACGCCTGATTTCAGAAGGTGAAGCAGCGGGAATACGGGTTCAGGGTGAGGCTGAAGCGGCTCGTATTTTGGCAATCGGTCAATCCACCGCTGAAAGTTATGACCTGCAAAACAAGGCGATTGGTGGACATGGTGTTACTGCCATTGAAATTGCCAAGCAGATTGCTATCGGCAATGTGAAGATCACCCCTGATTTTTTGGTGCAGGGGAGTGATGCAACTGGTGGCCTGGTATCGGCTTATCTTGCCCAGTTAGTGAGTCATTCAACGCAAACGCCCGATCAACCGTGAATTCTCAGTGGGGCTGACATTATTGTTCAGCTCTCATTTTCATCACGAAAAACCGGTGTTTCGTAACGAAAATCCGGCAATTGGTCACAAGCCTATAC
>SBAV01000401.1 GCA_005239965.1 Methylobacter tundripaludum | reverse complement strand
GAATATCCCCAATGAAACCTTATTTGTCCACGGAAGGCACGAAAAACACGAACAAATATACGTAGAAATATTATGTTATTGCCCATTGTTCGTGTTTTTTGTGTTTTTTGTGGATAAATTAAAATAGGATGCAGGTATATTGTTTATCGAAAATCACCTAAAGTGGTTCGTATTAGCAAACCGCTATAGAATATAGCGTATTGGGTTGAGTGCTTTTCGATTTTTTTGGCGCCGCAACGCCGATTATTTACACTGGATTCTAATCAAACATTGCCACACCTCGCTAGTATTAGTCATTTTAAATTAACACTTGTTGTATAGCCGAATTTACCTTTATAATGAGAAGTTCAGCAAAGTGCGAATGTGGCGGAACTGGTAGACGCGCTGGATTTAGGTTCCAGTAGGTAACCCTGTGAGAGTTCGAGTCTCTCCATTCGTACCACTTAAACTAAAATTAGCTACACTTTAAGTAGTAGCTAACCTCAGGTCTTTTGAGCCGCCACCAGTATTCCGTAAAATTCATCGTAAATTATTTGAGGTAAAGAAATGCAAGTTTCTGTCGAAAAGACATCAGAATTAAGCATAAAAATGACTGTCAGCGTACCCGCAACCGTTGTTCAGCAAAAAATGGCGGCGCGTTTGCAGTCAGTAGCAAGCAAAGTCAAAGTTGATGGTTTTCGTCCCGGAAAAGTCCCGCCACAGGTCGTCAAAAAGCTTTATGGCGACAAAATTCTTGCCGAAATCGGTGAAGAGCTGTTTAAAAGCACCTATCCTGAGGCCCTGAAAGAACACGCCATCATGCCGGTTGGCTATCCGCTAGTTGAGTTTTTGAATGACGTGGAAGGAATAACCTACACTGCAGCCTTCGAAGTCTACCCGGAAGTGTCCTTAGACGCACTGGATCAACTGGAAATCACCCGTCCGGTGGCCACGGTACAAGATAGCGATGTTGACGCCATGATCGAAAAATTAAGAATCATGCGCCAAACCCTGCATTTAGTTGACCGTCCAGCACAAGAAGGTGACCACATCAGCATCAGTTTTTCAGCCACCCGTGATGATGGCAGCTTTAGTACCGGTAGAATTAGCAAAGATGACAACGGTAACGACTTTGCCGTTGTTATTGGCTCCGGGCAAATGATTCCTGGCTTTGAGGATAATTTGATCGGCCTTAAAACTGGCGATAACAAAACCTTTTCATTGGTTTTCCCTGAAAACTACGGCAACACGAAATTGGCAGGCGAAACTGCGCAATTTGAAGTCGATGTCATTAAGGTCGAAGAGCCCTCCCCTTTGCCCGAAATTGATGAAGAATTCATAACAGCTTATGGCCTTGAAGGGGGCACCGTAGAATCTTTTCGTAAAGATGTTAAAGAGACTATGGAAAGAGAGCTTGAACAAGCTTTACAAACTCAGTTTAAAGAAGCCGTACTGGGCAGTGTTTATAAAGCAGTACAAGTCCCCCTGCCTAATGCATTGATTGACCAGGAAATTGAAAACCTGGCCAAACCTTATCTGGACAACGCCAAAAAACAAAAAATCAACATGGCTGACTTTAAGCTTCCACGTGATATATTTGAAGAAACTGCCAGAACACGGGTTGCCTTATCCTTAATTTTACGTGAAATCATTGAAAAACAAAACATACAATTGGACGACACCAAAGTGCGTACAGTTGTGGAAAGAATGGCGCAAAGCTTCGAAAGACCAGAAGAAGTAGTTGAATATTACTACGCTGATGAAAAGCGTTTGAATGATATTCGCCAAATGGTCATGGAAGAACAAACCGTGGAATGGCTGGCATCACGTGCTAAAATGATAGATCAAACATTGAGTTTCAGTGAAGTCATGGACAAACACCAACGTTAGGAGCAGGCATGTATAAGCAGCCGCCAATCAATCAAATAATACCGCCTCAAGCTGCCGGTGGCTTAGTGCCTATGGTTGTTGAGCAAAGCGCCCGGGGCGAGCGCGCCTACGATATTTATTCGCGATTATTAAAAGAACGGGTGATATTCCTGGTCGGCCAGGTTGAAGATTACATGGCCAACCTCATTGTCGCCCAGTTGCTTTTTTTGGAATCAGAAAACCCCGACAAAGACATTCATTTGTACATCAATTCGCCGGGTGGTTCAGTAACGGCAGGTATGTCGATTTATGATACCATGCAGTTTATTAAGCCTGATGTCAGCACCATGTGTATCGGCCAAGCCGCCAGCATGGGCGCTTTGTTGCTAACCGGCGGCACCAAAGGAAAACGTTTTTGTTTGCCGCACTCAAGAATGATGATTCATCAACCCTTGGGCGGATTTCAAGGGCAAGCTTCCGACATCGACATACACGCGCGGGAAATATTGTCAATCCGGGACAAATTAAATAAGGTCTTGTCTGCACACACGGGGCAACCGATAGAAAAAGTTCAGCTAGATACGGACAGGGATAATTTCCTCAGCGCTAACGATGCCGTAAACTACGGCCTGATCGACAAAGTCTTGTCGAGCCGGAATGCGATAGCTTAAACGGAATGAGTTCTGATGCCAGGGACTGGCTTTTGAGTGTTTCGGCATTACTGTTTATCACATGGAAAGTAAACATATCACATTGATGTTTTAGGGGATTTGCGTTATGAGTAATGACAAAAAAGGCAAAGACGAGGAGAAGCTTCTGTACTGTTCATTTTGCGGCAAGAGTCAGCATGAAGTTAGAAAACTGATTGCAGGCCCAGCAGTTTACGTTTGCGACGAGTGTGTCGAACTGTGTAATGACATTATTAAAGACGAGTTGCAGGAAAAGTCTACTTTCAGTGGCGGCGCATTGCCTAAGCCCAAAGAAATAAAACATGAGCTGGATGCTTATGTCATTGGCCAAGAGCGCGCAAAAAAAATGTTGGCGGTTGCCGTCTATAATCATTACAAGCGCTTACGCAGCAAATCCAAAAAAGACACGGTAGAACTGGCAAAAAGTAATATTTTGCTCATAGGCCCTACAGGTTCCGGCAAAACCTTGCTCGCCGAAACTTTGGCGCGTCTGCTCGATGTCCCCTTTACCATAGCCGATGCCACCACACTCACCGAAGCAGGTTATGTGGGCGAGGACGTGGAAAACATCATCCAAAAAATCCTGCAAAAATGTGATTACAATATCGAAAAAGCCGAAACCGGTATTGTTTACATCGATGAAATCGATAAAATCTCCAGAAAATCCGATAATCCTTCGATTACCCGTGATGTTTCTGGCGAAGGCGTTCAACAAGCGTTGCTCAAATTAATTGAAGGCACGGTAGCCTCTGTGCCGCCTCAAGGTGGACGTAAGCACCCACAAGGCGAATTTTTGCAAGTCAATACCGCCAACATCCTTTTTATTGTGGGTGGTGCTTTTGCAGGACTCGACAAAGTCATCAAGGCACGCTCTGAAAAAGGCGGCATAGGTTTTACTGCCGAAGTAAAAATCAAAGACGATGCTAAAAATGTAGGCGAACTGTTCGCTGAAGTTGAATCGGAAGATTTGATTAAATACGGATTGATCCCAGAATTTGTTGGCCGCCTGCCCGTGGTTGCAACCCTGGAAGAACTGGATGAAGCCGCGCTGGTTAAAATATTGACCGAGCCCAAAAATGCCTTGATCAAACAATATCAACATTTGTTTGAAATGGAAGGCGCTGAATTGGAATTCAGGGAAGATTCCCTGGGCGCTATCGCCCGAAAATCCATGGAAAGAAAGACAGGCGCCAGGGGCTTGCGTACCATTGTAGAAAATGTCTTGTTAAATACTATGTACGAACTGCCCTCGGCTGATAACATATCCAAAGTGGTTGTTGATGAAGCCGTTATTTTAGGTGAAGCGGAGCCATACCTGGTTTATGAGTCCGACAAGCAAAAAAACGTAGCGGAATCTTGAATCCCACATTAAAAATGCTTTTACAAAGCCTTTAGGACTTGCTATTTTAATTAGCACGCCTAAATATTGGTATTCAAGAAACTGCCGAAGGTTCCTGTTATGGAAACACATACAATAATTGACACTGATGCTTTAATTCCGGTTCTACCGCTTAGAGATGTTGTGGTTTATCCGCACATGGTCATCCCGCTCTTTGTTGGTCGTGAAAAATCCATTGAAGCACTGGATGCGGCAATGGAAGACAACAAGCAAATTTTGCTGGTTGCCCAAAAAGAAGCTGAAATTGATGACCCAAAATTTGCCGATCTTTATGAAATCGGCACATTGGCCAATATTTTACAACTCCTTAAACTACCCGATGGCACCGTAAAAGTTCTGGTAGAAGGCTGTGAACGCAGCCAGGTCCTGCGCTATCAACAAACAGGCCGATTCTTTTCAGCAGCGGTAATACCTATAGAGAACATCTTGGTTCTTTCCGAACAAGAGCAAGATGTTTTGCAACGGACGGTACTGAATTCTTTCGACCAGTACGTCAAACTGAATAATAAAATCCCGCCGGAAGTCTTAAATTCATTATCTGGCATTGATGAACCCAGTCGTCTTGCTGACACTATCGCAGCGCACATGCCCTTGAAAGTGCATGAAAAACAGACGATATTGGAAACTGCCAATGTAGAAATCCGTCTTGAAGATCTGATGACGCTCATGGAAGGCGAAGTGGATCTGCTGGAGATGGAAAAAAAGATTCGCGTGCGCGTCAAGCAGCAAATGGAGAAAAACCAGCGCGAATATTATTTGAATGAGCAAATGAAGGCCATTCAAAAAGAACTGGGCGATATGGAAGATGCGCCCAATGAAATCGAAGAGCTGGAATATAAAATTGAAACGGCGGGCATGTCCAAGGAAGCCAAAATCAAAGCCACCACAGAACTCAATAAACTGAAACTGATGTCGCCAATGTCGGCAGAAGCTACCGTGGTGCGCAACTACATAGACTGGATGGTCAATGTACCTTGGAAAAAGAAAACTAAAGTGCGCCATGATTTGAAAGTGGCTGAGCAGGTTTTGGAAGAAGAGCATTACGGCCTGGAAAAAGTTAAAGAACGCATTCTGGAATACCTTGCCGTACAGCAGCGGGTAAAACAACTGAAAGGCCCTATCTTGTGCCTCGTTGGCCCTCCTGGCGTTGGCAAGACCTCTTTGGGCGAATCCATAGCCAGAGCCACCAATCGTAAGTATGTG
>SBAV01000032.1 GCA_005239965.1 Methylobacter tundripaludum | reverse complement strand
CCCGTGGAAACCATCAGTTGGGATGATACACAGCAATTTATCCAACGGTTAAATGAAAACTTCCCCGATTTATATGCACGGTTGCCGACCGAAGCCGAATGGGAAAATGCGTGTAGGGCAGGGACAGTCACGCCATTTTCTTTTGGTGATAATATAACCACAGAGCAAGTTAATCACGATGGTAATCGTCCCTACGCTAATGGCGCGAAAGGGGAATACCGGGAGAAAACCGTGCCAGTAAAAAGCTTGCCAGAAAACCCGTGGGGCTTGTATGAAATGCACGGTAATGTGTGGGAATGGTGTGAAGATTGGTTTGCTAAATACGATGTATCAGTGACAACCAATCCTACAGGAGCACCAGACGGCTATCTCCGCGTGTTGCATGGCGGCTCCTGGATCAACGACGCCAGGGGTGCCCGTTCCGCTGGCCGTGGCAGGGACTATCCTGATTCGCGGCACGACTCCATCGGTTTCCGCTTGGCCCTAGGTCGAAAGGGCGTATCCCAGGAAGGGCAGGGGGCAGGCAAACTGCGACCGGACGGACTACCGCAGGCGGAGCGCGCTGATAATAATACTGGCTCCCAAGCAGGAGCTTGGGAGCCATAAAACAGAAGCTCCAGCTTCGTGGACAGGAAGCTGGAGCTTCCATAATAGCGTTCCCAAGCTGGAGCTTGGGAACGAGTAGAACCTGGTTCCCAAGTCCGCTTGGGAACCAAACCCGCGAAGCTCCAGCTTCGCATAACAGGGAAGCCGGAGCTTGGGAATCAGTATAATTGCTGTTTGAATGCCCATCGAAGTGACGCTTTGTTTACTACGCTAGATATAAAACCAAATTAAGACTAAAATCAGTCCTACCCAAATAACCACGGATAATGCCATGAAATTATCAACGCAAATCAAGCCCATCAGTTACCTTAAAAGCCACACGGCTGAAATTGTTAGGGAGTTGTCAGAAAGCCGCGAACCCTTAATCATCACCCAAAACGGCGAAGCCAAATTGGTGGTGATGGATGTAAAAAGCTATGAAGCGCACGAACAAACGTTAGCACTGCTAAAAATACTGGCATTAGGCAATCGAGAAATTGAACAAGGCCAGTTTCGCGATGCCGAAGCTGTTTTTGCAGACCTGGACAAGTTAGACTAATGGTGTTCAATGTCGTCCTCTTGGCATCCGCCGAACAAGACCTAAAAGACCTCAGACAGTACATCGTCAAAAATTTCTCAGTGGTAGTGTGGCAAGAAACCTATGGCAACATCAAAAAAGCCATACGCAACCTGAAACATTTCCCGTTAGCCGGTAGCATCCCTGATGAATTCCACCAACTTAACATCAGCCAATACCGGCAGGTTATAGTCGGCCTTAACCGTATTATTTACGAAGTGCGGCAACAGACCGTTTATATACACGTTATTGTGGATGGCCGCAGGGATTTGCAAACGCTTCTAACCAAGCGAGTTTTGCACGGAGGCTAAATCCATGCACTTATGCTTTTAGGAAACCATTGTGATGAGTCCCGTTAACCCTCCCAATTTACCCAATGTTTTCCCCGCTACCTGGGCAAGGCAATGGGGACAAGACAAGTACGGCTTGTTTATGGTGCTGGAGTTTAAGGGCATCCGGCAACGTTTTCGTTGGATTAAGCCAGGGACTTTTGAAATGGGTTCAACGGAAAATGAAAATGAGAAAATACACACAGTTACCTTGACCCAAGGTTATTGGCTGGCTGATACGACTTGTACACAAGCGCTGTGGTCAGCTGTTATGGGTGAAAATCCCAGTCAGTTTACTGATAGTACTGAAAATCCAGTGGAACAAGTCAGTTGGAATGATACCCAGCCATTCATCCAACTATTAAATAAACATTTTCCCGAACTGTACGCACGGCTACCGACTGAAGCCGAATGGGAATATGCTTGCAGGGCAGGCACAACTACGGCCTATTCATTCGGTGATGAAATTACTACTGAGCAAGTCAATCACAATGGAGATAGGACAGTACCGGTAAAAAGTTTACCGGCCAACCCATGGGGTTTGTATGAAATGCACGGCAATGTCTTGGAGTGGTGTGAAGATTGGTATGGCAAATATGATCCAACAGTCACCGCTGATCCAAACGGGCCAGCAACCGGCTCGCACCGCGTGTTGCGTGGCGGCTCCTGGTTCGGCCTCGCCGGGTTCGCCCGTTCCGCTCTCCGTGGCGGGGACTTTCCTGGTATCCGGTACCGCCACTTCGGTTTCCGCCTGGCCCTAGGTCGAAAAGGCGTATCCCAGGAAGGGCAGGGGTAAGCAAACGGCGACTGGACGGACTACCGCAGGCGGAGCGAGGTGGTCAGGCTGGGCGCTGTGCCGCACGGGGCGCAAAACCTGTTACTGGATTTTCTATTCTGTCGGATAGGTTTTTTTGTATGCCTGCGCTTATGTAACAGTCTGATACCGTGATTCCTGTCAGCGTTTGCACAAAGTAAACCACATGGCTGACATGGGATAATTTATTACCCGACAAACTACTGGCTAGAAATTATTCATCCAAAATCTGTACTAGTTTTAGTGCCGTTGTACACTTTGGTTAGCATGGATTTGTGATGTTTGTATGGCTGAACTAAATATTGCATTATAATTGAACCCATAACAAAAGTTCACAGGAAATCTTGATTGGAGGACTACTAGCAACAAGACGGGGCAGGGGTATTCTTGATGTTAATTTGTAACATGCGGCCTTGGCTCTGAAAAACGGAAAAATAAGTCTGTCTCTTACGCGATGTTCGACTTTTAATTTAGTTGAAAGCATGACTTATCCCCTGTAAGGTTGTTCTACCAAAAAGCAACCAAACAATGGGGAAAAGCCATGCCT
>SBAV01000459.1 GCA_005239965.1 Methylobacter tundripaludum | reverse complement strand
TAAATGAGGTGGAATTGGCGGTTTGTAAGCCTCTTGCTAGAGTCGCATAATTCCATTGTTGGTGGAGGGGTGAAGTCCAAGTTCATCTGAATCATTACAAAATCATTGCGTTATTAGTGGATCACCAACTTAAAATGGGACAACCGTTTGCCCTGAGCGTGTTGGCAGCCTATTGATCACTGCCATTAAGTTAACGAAAAAAGTCCCCTCTCCTGCTGGAGAGGGCCAGGGTGAGGAGGATAAAATCAACAAGTTAAATTCCCCTCATCCCAACCTTCTCCCTTTGGAGAAGGAGCCTTGTTCTTAACTTAATGGGAGTGAGCCTATTGATGGTTAGTTTTTATCACGCAATCATACGCGATCATATTTTAGTACTAGCGCCCAAGTATTATTTATGCAGCATTTCATCGATAGTCTCAGCTTCAATATGATTATCATCAGAATAGAGCCTTCCGATGATACAGCTTCTCCTTGTGCCCGTATTATCCGGGTCAACCGCTCTGCAACAGAATTTCTAGGCTACAGTGAACAAGAACTCCTCAATCAATCGTTTGAGAAAATACTCGCGACCCAAAAAGAAAGGACGTTATGGCAGACTGCCTTGGCAAAAATGAACAACAACCTCGCCAATAGCTATTTTGAAGGCGAAATAATCACGCGAGCTCAGCACAAAATCCAGGTATCACTCTCGATTTCCCCTCTGCTTGATCCACCATCGAACAATAAGCAAGCTGTTGTATTAATTCAAGTAATAATGTCAGACAATAATTGCTATATGATGAACAAGGTCGTTGAGCAAAGTGCCAGCGCGGTGATGATTACCGACCCTACTGGACGGATAGACTATGTTAATCCGAAATTCACCGAACTCACCGGCTACACTGCCGATGAATTACTTGGCCAAAATCCAAAAATACTCCAGTCCGGCAACATGTCCTCGGAACACTATCAAACGATGTGGCAAACGCTGCTTGCCAGTGGAGAATGGCGCGGGGAAATTCAGAACCAAAAGAAAAACGGCGAAGTTTACTGGGCCTACGAGAATGTTAGCGCCATAAAAAATAGCGCAGGAGAAATCACGCATTTTCTTGCCGTTGAAGAAGACATCACCCGCCGGAAAGAAGTTGAATCGGCGTTGAGTGAAAGTGAAGAACGTTTTCGGCAAATGGCGGAAATAACCGGCGAATGGTTATGGGAACAAGACCCGGATGGTTATTATACTTACAGTAGCTCTGCCGTTAACCAGATCCTTGGTTTCAGCATGGATGAAGTGATCGGTAAACATTACACTGAATTTTTAACCCCCCAGGACAAGGCAAGCCTGCAACCTTACTCGGCAATTCATCAACCTTTTTATGCGTTGCTTAATCATTACCGACATAAAGACGGGCATCAGGTCCTTACCGAATCAACCGGATTGCCAATAATCGATGTTAACGGAAAACTGCTTAAATGGCGCGGTGTTGATCGGGATATTACTGCCAGAAAACATTTTCAGGACGCGCTCATAGAAAGTGAAAAACGTACCCGGCTTATTATTGAAAGCGCCTTAAGCGCCATTGTGATTATGGATTCATACGGCATTATTACCGATTGGAATCATCAGGCTGAAAAAATGTTCGGCTGGTCACGTAGTGAA
This sequence comes from Methylobacter tundripaludum, assembly GCA_005239965.1. Taxonomy (GTDB): domain Bacteria; phylum Pseudomonadota; class Gammaproteobacteria; order Methylococcales; family Methylomonadaceae; genus Crenothrix. The sequence goes on along the minus strand of SBAV01000459.1, from coordinate 1,605 downwards.
GCCATAGACCAGCGCCTTCAAGACTTAATCATTCCGCCACGCTTTCGCAAAGCACATCAAAAGGGATTACAGCATTTCCTGCACACCGGCATTGGCCCCCTTTTAAATCAAGTGATTGAGCATGTGGCCATACGCAAGAACGGTTCAGAATTTCCTGTTGAATTGAGCATTTCACCTTTAAAACTGGGTAATGCCTATATATTCAGCGGATTTATCCATGATATCACCCACCGTAAGCGCCTGGAGCACCGGTTTCGGCAAGCGGTGGAATCAGCACCCAATGCGATTGTTATGGTAAACCAGTCAGGAATAATTGAGATGGTCAATTCGCAAACAGAGACCTCTTTCGGTTACTTACGCACTGAATTAATTGGGCAACCCGTTGAAATGCTGGTGCCGGAGCGCTTTCGCACCGCTCATATTGGTTATCGCCAAGCGTATCTTGCCACCCCTGTGTCCAGGCCGATGGGAGTCGGTCAAGACCTCTATGGGTTACGCAAAGACGGTACTGAATTTCCCGTTGAAATAGGTCTCAGCCTCATCGATAACGAAGAAGAAGTATTGGTAATGAGTACCATCATTGAAATCACTGCCAGAAAAGCGGCGGAGCAACAAATTCGCCAGGCACAAGTCAGCTTGGCGATTGCCCAAAATGAAATCAGGATTGCCCAACAAATTCAAGCGACTTTATCGCCTTCTGCGCCCATTAAATCGGATGATTTTGAAGTAACGGGCTTTTGCTTGCCCGCTGATAAGGTTGGCGGCGACTATTTTGATTATTTTTTCCGAAATGAAGCGCAACTGGATATGGTTATTGCGGATGTTTCCGGGCATTCGATCGGCCCCGCCTTATTTATGGTTGAAACCCGCAGTGCTATGCGGGCGCAGACCAACTTATTGGCAACGCCTGCAGAAACGCTGGGTGTCTTGAATAGTTTTCTATTTAACGACTTGGATCAATCGGACTATTTCATCACCTTGTTTTATTTGCAAGTCGATATCAACAAGCACCAGGTAAGATTTGCCAATGCAGGGCACCCGCCGCCTTTGTTACTCAGCCGGTCTCAACAGAAGCTTAAGGAATTGGATACTGAAGGGTTAATATTAGGGGTTAAAAAAGAGGTTGTTTTTGAAGAGAAAACAACCATCCTTGCAAAGGGGGATTTAATTCTTTTTTATACGGATGGCATAATCGAAGCTGAAAACCAGAATAAGGAATTTTTTGGCTTGGGGCGTGTTAAAGCGGTTTTATTGCAAAAGGCTCATGAGCCACCGCAAATTATTATCGATTCACTGCTTGCAGCATTACAGCAGTTTTGCCAAAGAACCTCTTTTGACGATGATATTACGTTAATGATTTTTAAATGCCGGTGAAGTTATAGTAAGTAGTGTCTGAACTGAAAAGACAGAAGCCTCGCCTGTCGTGGCTTTCAGCCAATAATCCCGACCGGTCTGAATAATTACGTTTGATATGCACTGAATTTGAATAACGCCGCTAACATCTCTCCATTCCTTGTAACAAAGCAGTAAAAAAATAAAATTATACTTGTTGCCTACGAAAAAATGGCAGGCCTAAAGTTAACCTTTTGTGTTCTGTATTAAACC
>SBAV01000281.1 GCA_005239965.1 Methylobacter tundripaludum | reverse complement strand
TGTCGGGTGCTGCAAAGACCTACGAGGTTTTAAAAACCTCGTAGGTCTCACATTGGTCAAAAATATACCCGACAAATCAAGATTGACTGAGTACTAGCAGCATCTTGTTCATAGCGTCTATAATTTAAATTTATTCCCTCCTATCCTTAAAATTAACCTTGAAAGGTAAATTATTAAAAAATGGAATTGCATGTTTGAACAAACTTTCAAGAACATAGACGACATCCTGCACAAAGACGCTGGCTGCGGCAGCGAGCTGGATTATGTTGAACAAACCTCATGGGTGCTGTTCCTCAAATACCTTGAAGATTTAGAGCGAGATAAGCAAACCGCCGCCCAACTTTCCGGCAAGTCTTATCAGCCCATTATTGAAGAGCAGTACAAGTGGCATGTTTGGGCAGCGCCTAAAACCTCCGATGGTAAAATTGACCATCACCAAGCCTTAAATGGCGATGACCTAAAAGATTTCGTTGACCATAAGCTTTTTCCCTACCTCAAAAAATTTAAGGCGGATGCAAGTAGTCCCGATACCATTGAATACAAAATAGGTGAGATATTCAGTGAGCTTAAAAACAAGGTTCAAAGTGGTTACAACCTTCGGGAAGTGCTTAACCTTATTGACGGTTTGCGGTTTCGGTCAAAAAAAGAGAAGCACGAAATGTCGCACCTCTACGAAGCCAAAATCAAGAACATGGGCAATGCGGGGCGAAATGGCGGCGAGTATTACACGCCACGGCCTTTGATTAAGACCATCGTCAAAGTCGTTGCCCCTGAAATCGGCCATAAGATTTATGATGGGGCAGTGGGTTCGGCGGGTTTTTTGGCGGAAGCGTTTGAATACCTCAAGACCAGCCGTGAACTGACGACCAAAGATGTTGAAACCCTGCAAAAATCGACTTTTTACGGCAAAGAGAAAAAGGGCTTGGCTTGCATCATCGGCATTATGAACATGATTCTGCATGGTATTGAAGCCCCCAATATCGTCCATGCCAACACGCTGGCTGAAAACCTGGCCGACATACAGGAAAAAGACCGCTACGACATCGTGCTGGCCAATCCACCTTTTGGCGGGAAAGAGCGGGCAGAAGTGCAGCAGAACTTCCCGATTAAGACGGGCGAAACGGCGTTCCTGTTCCTGCAACATTTCATCAAAATATTGAAGGCAGGCGGCAAGGGGGGTGTTATCATCAAAAACACCTTTTTATCCAATACCGACAACGCTTCGGTAAGCCTGCGCAAGCAATTATTGGAAAGTTGTAACTTGCACACCGTATTGGATTTACCCGGCGGCACATTTACCGGGGCAGGCGTGAAAACCGTAGTGTTGTTCTTTGAAAAAGGCACACCAACCAAAAAAGTCTGGTTCTACCAGCTTAATCTTGACCGTAATCTTGGCAAAACCAATCCGCTCAATGAAGCCGATCTTGCCGATTTTGTCGCTATACAAAAGACTAAGGCCGATAGCGCCAACTCCTGGACGTTGAATATCGGCGAGATTGATCCGGCCACTTATGACTTGTCCGTTAAAAACCCCAACCGCAATGATGACGTGCAGTATCGCAACCCACAGGATATTATTGCTGAGATTGCCAGGCTGGATGCTGAAAGCGCAGCGGTTTTAACAAAAATTCGGGGGCTATTATGAGCAACAACTATCAAGACATTCGCTGGAAACAACGCTTTGCCAACTTTAACCGCGCTTTTTTATTACTGCGCGAGGCGATGGAAAATGACATTTCTACGCTCAATCAGTTGGAAAAAGAAGGCATTATTCAACGGTTTGAATATACCTTTGAACTCGCTTGGAAAGTGTTAAAAGATAAAATAGAAAATGATGGGCTTGTTTTAGACCAAATTTCGCCCAAAGCCGTTATTAAACAAGCTTACGCCGCAAAATATATCAACGATCCCGACACCTGGCTAAAAATGATTGGCGATAGAAATTTAATGGGCCACACCTACGATTTCGTTAAATTTGAAGCCGTCATTCAATCCATTGCCGATAATTATTTACCGATGCTGCAAGAGTGGTATCTGGAATTGCTAAAAGAAAGCAATGAACTATGAATGAAATAGGATTAACCTGCCAGCAACTTGAATTGCTGCAGCAAATCTTTAAAAAACACCCCGCCGTTCAATCGGTAAAATTATACGGTTCGCGAGCAAAAGGGACGTTTCACGAACGCAGCGATGTTGATTTAGTGGCGTTTGGCGAGGGCATCGACCGTTTTATAATCGCCGAACTCTTATTGGATTTAGCCGATTCCAATTTGCCTTATACTGTGGATTTACAGAATTACCATGAATTAAAAAATCGTGCACTGATTGAGCATATCGACCGTATTGGTGTGGTGATTTTTGAGCGGGAAGCGTTGCTATGAAAGCGGGGTGGCAAACGAAAAAGCTGGGGGAAGTGTGTGAGGTGATTGGTGGCGGAACACCATCAAAGGACAAGGCACACTCTGCGTTCTACTCTGGTGATATTCGTTGGGCTACAGTTAGAGATATGAAGAGTGATTTGATTTTGGACACCGAATTCAAAATCACCACAGAAGCAGTCAGAGCCAGTTCAACCAACGTCATTGCTAAGGGCAATGTTGTGATTGCCACGCGAGTTGGTTTGGGGAAAGTTTGTTTGATTGAACACGACACAGCTATCAACCAAGACCTCCGAGGCATTGTACCAAAAGATACTGAGTCGCTGGCTGTCCCTTATTTGTTTTGGTGGTTGAAAAGCGTTGCCCACCTGATTGTCAAGGAAGGCACGGGAGCTACTGTTCAAGGCGTAAAGCTACCATTCATTAAGTCACTTGAAATACCCATTCCTTCCCTTTCCGAACAACAACGCATCGTCGCCATTCTTGACGAAGCCTTTGCAGGCATCGCCACCGCCACCGCCAATGCCGAGCTTAACCTCGCCAATGCCCGTGAGCTTTTTGAGAGTGAGTTGCAGGCTGTTTTCACTAATAAGCAAGAGGATTGGTTGGAAAAGACACTTGGTGACTTGTGTTGTCTTATAACGAAGGGTTCTTCACCAAAATGGCAGGGTATTTCTTATGTGGATAAGCCTGGCATCTTATTCGTAACAAGTGAGAATGTTGGTGAACATCACCTCATCATGATGAACAAGCCAAAATATGTAGAGGAAAAATTTAACATTAAAGACAAGAAATCGATACTACGTAAAGGTGATGTCCTAACAAACATCGTTGGGGCTTCCATCGGAAGAACCGCCATCTATGATTTAGATGACGTGGCAAACATTAACCAAGCCGTTTGCCTGCTCCGATGCAATCCAAAGTTATTGGATAATCGCTACCTTACCTACTTACTTAATTCTCCAATCCTGATAAATATCCTTCATGATAACGAAGTGAATAATGCAAGGGCAAACCTAAGTTTGGGATTCTTTTCGCAACTTCCAGTCCCGCTACCATCAGTCGAAGAACAAAGTAAAATTGTGGGCAGATTTGATGAAGTGCGCGCCGAAACCAAAAAACTCGAAGCCATCTACCAGCAAAAGCTCAAAGCCCTCGCTGAACTTAAAAAATCCATCCTCAACCAAGCTTTTGCGGGTGATTTATGATAACTTTTGGCACATTGCCCGTAATTTTTGAAAGAGGAGAGCCATGATGCAGATTGTACTGAAAAAAGATTTAATCATGGACAATTCGCACAGCTTTGTATTGTCTGATTTGCCCATTGCAAGCGGCGAAAAATTTACTGTTATCGTGATGCGCGATGAGGCGAACCCCACGCAAAAGCCAACCCGAAAGCTCTATGCCCATCGCATTGCAGTTGATGACATTGTGTTGCCTACCAGAGAAGCGTTGCATGAACGATAAGCCCTTTATTGACACCAATATTTGGGTTTACGCGCATTTACAGAAAACCGGCAGTAATAAATGTAATATCGCTTTGGCTTTATTAGAGACATTGCCTGTTTTGGTTGGCAGTACGCAAGTTTTGAACGAATACTACAGTGTAATGCTGAAAAATAACGTGCCTGATAATTTAATCCAGGACAACACTGAAGTTATTATCGCCATCACAGATATTCAAATCATTCAAATTACGACAATACGCTTTGCCCATAAAATCAAACTGAAATATGGCTTTTCTTACTGGGATAGTTTGATTTTAGCCACTGCATTAGAGGCGGGTTGTCAGTGCTTTTATTCCGAAGATATGCAGCATAAACAAGTGATTGAAGGTAGTTTAATGATTGTTAATCCCTTCAAGGATTAAACATGAACGAAGCCGAAACCAGAGCTGAACTAATAGACCCAAAGCTGACCGCCAGCGGTTGGGGCGTAGTGGAAGGTTCAAAGGTTTTGCGTGAGTTCCACATCACTGCCGGAAAAATCCAGACGGGCGGCACACGGT
>SBAV01000035.1 GCA_005239965.1 Methylobacter tundripaludum | reverse complement strand
CTTTCCTACCGCATAATACGTCTCGGCGGTTTTCTCGAACTGAACCAGCAGGCGCTTGTTTTTCTCGACAATCGCTATCGATTTGACAATAAAATGGAGATCGTAATAGGCTTCTTTAAGCGCGGCCGCTATTGCCAGCCGGGTCGCCAGATAGTTTTGTTCCAGCATTTCAGCTTCGCTGGCGGCGATTTCTCCTTTAAGGCCGAGTTTGCCGGGAAACGGTATCGCCTGGCTGAATCCAACCATCGTTTCCCGTTTTTCCAACTCCCTGTGACTTAATAGAAGTTTAGGATCGGGCAAAGTTTGGACTTGGGAAATTCTGGCCTGCGCGGATACCCAGCGTTGTTCGGCCGCCTTGATTTCAGGGTTTTGATCCAACGCCTCCTGGATCAATTGCGCCAAAGGCAAAACCGGCTCAATGTTGTTGTCAGCGGCGATAAAAAAAGCAGGCCACAACAAGCCGGCCCAAATCAATGCGGGCTTAAGGATTTGCCCGTATTTTCTTTTTTGATTCCAAAAGAATGGACGAAGGTACCACAGGTAACTAAAAATGGATTTTTCTGTGACTCTCATATCATTCCCAAAGCAGATATTAACTGATGTTACGCAGTGCCCTAAAATAAGGGGATAACAACGAGGACTGGCTTAACCTTAATCAGTGCTGCGTTAAGTTGAAAACCCTGTTATTTAATATCCCACAAACCCGCCATGCCAATTTCTTCGTGTTCAAGGATGTGACAATGGAACATAGTCGTACCGGTAAAATCCTTAATGGGCACTAACAGCTTAATGCGCCCATTTTTAGGCACGATAACGGTGTCTTTCCAGGCTGGGCTTGTCGTGTAAAACTTTGTATAAGCCGTATCGCCACCGGTAATTGAAATCACCTGAGCGGGGTTAACATGTTGATGGAAAGGGTGATCCATCCCGCTGTCATTGATAACTTCCCATATTTCATAAGTGTTCAACTTGGAATGGGCGGTATAAGCCTTAGTCGAAGAATACGCAATACCGTTAATGGTAGCTGTATCGCCCATGTCCTCCATACCCGCCATGCCACTCATCATCTGCATGTCCAGAACCATCTTTCGGGTAGCCGTACCTTTTGGAATAGTTAGCCGTACTGCCTTGCTGTTAATCTTGGCGGGAATTCTGTTGGCAACGGCCTTGCCGGTGACATTAACCGTCAGCAAGGTAACCTTTTGGCTGCTGCTTGCGCTGGCCATCATGCTCTTATCATCTGTGGCATAAGGGCTTGACAGCAACTTGTAGTAACCTTTGGTGGCCGATGCCTTGACCATAATATCAATACGTTCGCCTGGCGAGAGCAAAATAGCGCTTTGTGCATACGGCTTATCCAGCAACCCGCCATCTGTACCGATGATTTGCAAGTTATGGCTGGCCAAACTGAGTTTATAAAAACGGGCATTGCTGGCATTGACTATTTTCCAGCGTTGCACTTGCCCAGGTTTCATGTTCAGCACCGGATTGACCTTGCCGTTGACCATCATGATATTGCCTTCCTTGCCGTGCATAGAATCAGCCATAACGTAAGGCGCTGGAGCCGAACCTTTCAAGGTAATGTCTTTTAGTACCATCGTGTGTGTTTCATAACCCGCCAAAACTGTTGTTTCATCAGCCACTTCCAGCGCACCGGCCATGCCACCCCAGACTTGCTCTGCGGAATTGCCGTGAGGATGTGGGTGGTACCAGTTTAAGTTGCCGCCAGGCTGCCGTGACAAATCATATTCATAATTGAAAGTGTCGCCAGACTTGAAGCTGAGCATTATGTTATCTGACTTCCCCTTAGGCGACACATGCAGGCCATGTGTATGTAGGTTGGTCAAATCACGGTTGTCACCCATTGCATTGACACCATTATTAGGCAACGAATTCTTAAAATGGATTTTTAATTTACCGCCTTTTTTTACCTTGATAGTCGGTGCCGGATAAGTACCGTTGTAGGTCATCAATTTTGCCGTTACACCATTGACCTTAATTGGTGTGATCTTCGCTTCCAAGTTCACTTCAACAATACCGGGAATTTTGGAAATATTAGGCATTGTCACCGGGTCGCTGAAAGCAGCGCCACGCGGCGGGTCAATTGTCGTAATAGCTCCGTTCATGCTCATAGCCTGTGTTGTTGTCACTAGGCAAACAAGACTGGCAAAAATCGTTTTATTGTGCTGAATTTTCATGTTTGGTTGTCCTTATCATGGTTGATGCCATTAATCTTTTCTCCAGTGCCTTGAAATAAGGCACTGGATTTGTAAGGTGTTTATTACTGTGCCATTCCCCGATGCATCTCAGCCATTTCACGGTTTGCCTCGACGGCTTTTTCATAGGCATTAATCAACCACTGGCAATGGTCTTTAAGACTTTGTGCCTGTCTGCCGTAGCGATAAGCTTTTGACTCGTACTGGCTAAGGAGTTTCTTATGTTCATCCACCTTAAGCTGCATTTCATCGGCTGCTTCGTCGTAATGTTTCGCCAAGGCTTTATGATCGGCTTTGGATTCCGCGTTTTGCACAGCTTGGGTCATATCCATCGGATGCGGGTTCATTTCGGCGCAAGCAGTCAGTAAGCCAGCAGTTAAAAGCAGGGTAATGAGTAACTTTGTTTTCATGGGTTTTCTCCAGATTCATTTAATAATTAAAAAGACGTTGATTTTCATATTGTTAATGTATCATTTAGTTTTACCTCCTTCACCGTTATCGGGATTGTTTGTTAAGGGAATATTGCTTGCACAGGGCATAAAGCGCCGGAATGACAATGAGCGTCAACAATGTTGATGATACCATGCCACCCACCATCGGCGCGGCAATGCGGCGCATGACCTCAGAACCAGTGCCGGTGCTCCAGAGGATAGGCAAAAGTCCTGCCATGATGGCGGTAACGGTCATTGCTTTTGGACGCAGGCGCTCTGCCGCGCCGGTCATCAATGCGCGATAAAGATCACCTTCAGTGAAAGGCCGCTTTTCTTCCAAACACTGCTGTTGCTTGTCAAGATAAGCATGATCCAGATAAATCAACATCACGACACCGGTTTCCGCAGCAACGCCTGCCAAGGCGATGAAGCCGACGCCGACCGCCACGCTGACGTTGTAATCCAGAAGCCACAACAACCAAATGCCACCAATCAGGGCAAATGGCACGGACAGCATGACAATCAGGGTTTCGGTCAGCCGCCCGAAATTGAGATACAGCAAGACGAAAATAATGCACAGCGTGAACGGCACAACCAGTTGCAGCCGCTGTTTGGCCCGTTCCATATACTCAAACTGGCCGCTCCAGGCAATGTAGTAGCCAGCAGGAAACTTGACGGCCTGCCGCACCGCCTGTTTGGCATCCCGCACATAGTGGTCGATGTCACGCCCGCGCATGTCCACATAGATATACGCGGACAATAGCGCGTTTTCAGTGCGTATCGACGGCGGACCTTGGTCCAGGCTAAGCTGTGCCAACTGTCCGAGGGGAACCACCGTTCCAGCGGCTGTCGGGACAAGCACATGTTCGGCAATAGCTTGCGGGTTGTCACGCAGTTCGCGCGGGTAACGGACAATGACGGCAAAACGTTCGCGCCCTTCCAGCATTGTAGTCACGGTCTCGCCGCCAATGGCAGTGGCAATGACATCTTGCACATCGCCAACCATCAGTCCATAACGTGCCAGTGCTTCGTAATCAGGGCTAATATTCAGATAGTAGCCGCCAGTGATACGTTCAGCATAGGCGCTGGTAGTGCCCGGTACGGTTTTTACGGCCTGTTCGATCTGCTGCGCCAGGCGTTCCATGTCCGCCAAATCCTTGCCGAACAGCTTGATGCCAATCGGCGTGCGGATACCGGTCGCCAGCATGTCGATACGGTTTTTGATCGGCATCGTCCAGGAATTGCTGACACCGGGGATTTGCAAGGCTTGGTCCATTTCGGCGATAAGCTTATCGACAGTCATACCGGGCCGCCAGGCGGATTCGGGTTTCAGGTTGACCAGGGTTTCTGACATTTCCAGCGGTGCTGGGTCGGTGGCGGTCAAGGCGCGCCCCGCTTTGCCGAACACCGATTCGACTTCAGGGAAGCTTTTGATGATGCGATCCTGGGTTTGCAGCAATTCGGCGGCTTTGGTCGGTGACAAACCGGGTACTGTCAACGGCATGAACAACAGCGTGCCTTCATTCAGCGTCGGCATGAATTCACCGCCTAAACGCGAGGCCGGATACCACGAAGCGGCTAACATGAGCAGCGCAAAAACCAGCGTCAATTTTTTATAGCGCATAACGCCGGCAATCACTGGCCGATAAAGCCATGTCAAAACCCGATTGATGGGATTACGGTGTTCCGGCAGGATTTTTCCGCGCACAAACAGCACCATCAACACCGGCACCAGCGTTACCGACAACAGCGCCGCCCCTGCCATGGCGAAGGTTTTGGTATAGGCCAAAGGATGAAACAAGCGGCCTTCCTGTGCTTCCAACGCAAACACCGGCAGGAACGAGACGGTAATGACAGCCAAGCTGAAAAACAAGGGCGGGCCGACTTCCTTGCAGGCATTCAGCAATATTTCAAAACGTGGCAGGTGGCCACTATCGCGCTCCAAATGTTTATGGGCATTCTCGATCATAACAATGGCGGCATCCACCATCGCGCCGATAGCGATGGCAATACCGCCCAGGCTCATAATGTTAGAATTCATGCCCAGCGCCTGCATGACGATGAAAGCAAAGAGCACACCAACGGGCAACATCAAAATCGCCACCAGGGCGCTACGTAAATGCAACAGGAACACGACACAAACCACGGCGACCACCGCACTTTCTTCCAGCAAGGTGTGGCGCAAATTGTCAATGGCGCGATGGATCAGCTTGGAGCGGTCATAAACCGTTTGTACACTGACACCGGTGGGCAACCCAGCGCTTATTTCACGTAGGCGATCTTTTACGTGGCTAATAACTTCCAGGGCATTTTGGCCATAACGAGCCACCGCAATGCCGGAAACCGCCTCGCCTTCGCCGTTCCATTCGGTGATGCCACGGCGCTCATCAGGCACCAGCTCCACGCGGGCCACATCACGCAGCAACACAGGGATACCGCGCTCGGCTTTCAGCACCAAGCGTTCCAAGTCGGCCTGGCCGCGCAAATAACCACGCCCACGCACCATGTACTCGGTTTCGGCAAGCTCAATAATCCGTCCACCGACATCGCGGTTGCTGGTGCGGATGGTGTTGCTGAGCGTCGACAAGGCAATGCCATAGGCTTGCAGTTTGTGCGGATCGACGGTGACTTGATATTGCTGCACAAAACCGCCGATGCTGGCGACCTCGGCCACGCCTTGGGCTTTGGTCAATTGGTAGCGCACAAACCAGTCTTGCAAAGTACGCAATTCAGCCAACGAATGTTCTTTTGCCACCAATGCGTACTGGTAAACCCAGCCGACCCCAGTGGCATCGGGGCCAAGCTGCGGTGTCACACCGCGCGGCAAGCGTCCGGTGAGCGTGGTGAGGTATTCCAAAACCCGTGACCGCGCCCAGTAAATATCGGTGCCGTCCTCAAAAATGACATACACAAAAGACGCACCGAAGAATGAAAAGCCGCGCACGACTTTCGAGCGCGGCACGCCTAGCATGGCGGTGGTCAAAGGATAGGTAACCTGATCCTCGACCACTTGCGGTGCTTGTCCCGGATATTCGGTGTAAACAATCACCTGTGCGTCGGACAGGTCGGGCAGCGCATCCAGCGGCATTTTCGACAACGCATAAATTCCGCCGATGATGATGGCCAATGTTGCCAACAGCACCAGAAACACGTTGCGCAAAGACCAGGCAATGACATGGTTCAACATGCTAGTGGCCTCCTTGTTGTGTTTCTGGCGCAGCCTGATTAGCCTCAGCACCTGGACTATTAAAACTGTCCAAGGCCGACTTGAGGTTACTTTCGGCGTCGATCAGGAAATTGGCGCGGGTCACGACTTCATCGCCTGCTTTCAGCCCCGCCAATACTTGCCGGTAGCCGTCGGCCTGTCGCCCCAGTTTCACGGCACGCGGCTCGAACTGCCCTTCGCTTCTTTGCACCAAAACCATTTGCCGGACGCCGCTGTCAATGACTGCCGAATCGGGAACGGCCAAATACGTATTTTTATTTTCCCGTGTGGCTAGCGTCACGCTGCCATACAGCCCAGGTTTCAGCAGGCCGTCGCCATTTGGCAACTCGATACGCACCTTAACGGTGCGGGTTTCCGTTGCCAGCGTTGGATAGATGAAGCCAACCTTGCCCTTGAACAGCTTGTCAGGGTAGGCGTTGATAAACACCTGAACAGCCTGGCCTGGGCGAACCCCTCCAATATCTTGCTCAAAGACTTCCGCCAACAGCCACACCGTACTTAAATCGGCGATACGAAACAACAACTCGCCGGGCATGAGACGCATTCCTTCTTGCGCTGGTTTCTCCAATATCACGCCATTGACTGGCGACAGCAACGGCAACGCCTCTAACGGTTTTTCCAAGGTTTGTAAACGCTGTAACTGAAACTGGCCAATATCCCAATAATGCAAGCGCTGCAAGGCGTTGTCGGCTAGACGCGCCGCCGTATCTTGCGCCTGGTCGCTAGCCTGTTGCAGCGCCCGTTGTCCCTGACGGGCGATCAAATATTCCTGTTGGGCGGTCATCAGCTCAGGACTGTAAATGTCCAGCAGCGGCTGGCCACGTTTTACGGTTTGTCCGGTTGCATTGGCATACAAATGCTGAATCCAGCCTTCAAACTTCGGTGTCACGGCGTGAACGCGCCGTTCGTCCACCTGAATGCTGCCCAGCGCACGGATACTACGGGTCAGGATTCGTTCTGCCACAATGGCTGTGGTTACGCCCAGTTTCTGGATTTTTTCCGGGCTGATCTGAACTTGCCCAGGCGCGGCCTGTTCACCTTCATAAACGGGCAAGTAATCCATCCCCATTTCATCCTTTTTCGGCACTGGGGACGTGTCCGCCGCACCCATTGGATGCCGGTAATACAGGATTTTGCCGGATTTTGGTGATGAGGCAGTTAAGGCAGGCGGTTCTGCGTAAACCGCCATATAATCCATCCCCATCTCATCCTTGGCGGGCGTTGGTGAGGTGACTTGCGGATTCATGGGGTGGCGGTAATACAGCGGCTTTTTTTCGCTGACGGTCGCAGCACCGCCGTTTAGCAGTAATCCTTGATGCTGCGCTGCAAAAAAGCCAAGACCCGCGCCCAGCATCAAAATAATCAAACCAACCAGAAAATATTTAATCATGGCCCAACTCCACGCCCACGTCAGCGGATAACTCGGCCAGGAGTTGTTGGGTGTTGGCCATTGCTTGCCAATACTGGGCCTGATATTGGAAAAAACTGAGCTGTGTGCGCAGCAGATCAGTAAAATTCGCCTGGCTGACTTCATAGCCTGCCAACAGGGAATCAACCGTTTGTTGCGCCTGTGGGATAATTTCATGTTCGAGCAGCAGCAGCTTTTCTTTGGTCTGTTGGTACTCGGTGGCTTTGGCGGCAATCTCAGCCTGAATTTTGTGGTGGTCGTCCTGCAAAGCATAACGTTCTTGCAAGAGTTCGCCATGACGTTGTTCAACCGCCTTGGCTTGCTTGCGGCCTGTATAAATCGGCAGGTTCATGCTCAGTTGCACACTGGCGAAATCGCTGCGCGTCTCTCCTGCCGGCGTGTTCTGCCGGATCGCATACCCGGCGCCAACGGTAAAGTCGGGGTAGAAGTCTTTTTTCGCCAAATCGACATTGGCCTGTGCCGCCCCCAGCATTTTACGGTGTTGGGCGAATAACGGACGCATTTTCAACGCCTTGTCCTGCAAGGCGGGCTCAGAGATGACCGGCAACTTGAATTCAACTTCCGCTGGAATCCGTACCGGCGTTTCCGGCAGGCGATCCAGCAAGGCATTGAGTCTGGCATTTTGGCTGTAGCGTAGACTGGCCAGCTCCAGTTTTTCATTCTTGAGTTTTGACAGTTCAAGCTGGGCTAACAGTACATCCTGCTGCGATCCCTCAGCAACTTTATATTTGGCCTGGGCAATATCGATGAGTTGCTGGAAAAAAAGTTCTGTTTCGTCCAGTAGCCCCAAGGCATGGTCATAATAGAACAGTCGCCACCAGCCCTGTTTTACCTCGCTCACCAACTGCAACCGCGCTTCCTCAACTGAATCAGTGGCGGCCAGTGCCTCTTGTTCGGCAATCTTTTTTCGCAAAGCCAGTTTGCCTGGGAATGGAAAAGTCTGGCTAACGCCAACGCCCAGCATGGTCAT
>SBAV01000394.1 GCA_005239965.1 Methylobacter tundripaludum | reverse complement strand
TTTATTCTGTCGGGTAAATCGAAAGACCTACGAGGTTTTAAAAACCTCGTAGGTCGCACACTGGACAAAAATATACCCGACACTTAAAGAGTGACTGAGCACTAGCGCAGAACTTCTTGCGCCAAATTCAAATATTTCTGGTACAAACTGGCCTGATCCTCAACATGCTGCGGATCTTTGGTGATGCAATCAACCGGACATACTTCTACACACTGCGGCAAGTCATAATGCCCTACGCATTCGGTACAAAGGGCCGGATTAATCACATAAATGTCTTCGCCCTGCGAAATCGCGCCATTTGGGCATTCCGGTTCACAAACATCACAATTGATGCATTCATCGTAAATAATAAGAGACATGCCTACTCCTGATTAAATTTTGCACGTAACTGTTTTTCAACATTTTCGGGTACAAAGCGCGAAACATCTCCTTTGTAGCGGGCAATCTCGCGGATCATGCTTGAAGAAATAAAGGTATGCTGTTCAGTAGGCATTAAAAACAAGGTTTCCAGATCCGATGCCAAATACCGGTTTAGGCTGGCCATCTGACATTCATATTCAAAATCCGCTACTGTGCGTAAGCCCCTTAAAATAACCTGCGCCCCCTGTTCCTTTGCGCACTCTGCCAGTAAACCCTCAAAGCCAATCACCTCAACATGTCCATAGGCTTTGGTAACTTCTGCGGCCAGCTTCACCCGTTCTTCGAGGGTAAATAAAGGACTTTTCCCGGTATTAGCGGCAATTGCGACAACCACTCTCGGATAGAGTTTCGATGCTCTGACAATTAAGTCAAGATGTCCACTGGTAATCGGATCAAAAGTGCCAGGATAGATAGCTGTAATGTCCATGTGTCTACCGGTTTTTATACTGTTCAACAAGGCCGCTATTGTAACGCACAAGACTTGTTTAGTACGTTTAAATGAACCAGAGCCCTGCGATGTCAATCAGTCGAAAATACGGCTTCTTGATATATCTCAAATGTCAACAGGTCCTAACCGGCAGGTAAAAGCCAAACATTTTCGTGCAAAATGGCTTGTTTATACTGTATTTTTTATTTGTCTATAGGTATTTATACGTATTGCCATAGCCAAAAACCATCACGTAAACTTTACGCTCAAAAGGAAAAAACCATGTCGCATCAGCCAATAGGTTAAGTTTTAACTTGGGATGCAGCCCCTGCCAAGCGTCCGTCGTGATGACAGCGCAACAAGCGCAATCCCAATGTCATCCAAATATATTTTGGTAGGTTAAAAGATTGTTCACCTCTTATTTTAAGACCGTATCAGTTGGTATTTTTTTTAAATCAGGAACCAGGAGCTGTTCTAATGAGAAAACTATTAAAGATGTTTCATTTTCCACGCCACTACCCAACCCTGTACATAGACAAAAATAAATCTATTGTTGCTCATAATGTAACAACACCCGCTAAAACTTTGGCACACAATGGCCTCGGTTTTGCTTTCCTTTTCGGCTTATTAGGCATTAGCTTTCAAGCGAGTGCCCTAAACAGGATTCAGACAGAAAATGCTTTGCCCGGCAGCTCAGCATGGTATGAATTTTATGTGCTTGGTTCTAATGCCGCTGACAACGTACATGGCTTGGAAGGCTATGCCGACAAAGACTCCGTCAACGTCGGTGGAAGCATTAGCTTTTATGTCAATGCCAATCCAAGCCGCTATCCAACTTATTCCATAACGGTGTATCGCTTAGGTTGGTATGGTGGAATGGGGGGCAGAAAGATGATGGATCCCGTATCAAGGGCCAGCGAATCCCAAATCATCCCTACACCCGATCCAGTAACCGGCCTCGTACAGGCCAATTGGACAAACCCGTACACGCTTAACATCCCCAGCACATGGACAAGCGGCATTTATATCGCCACCATCGTCGGCGATGGTTGGGAAGAAGGACGGTATATTCCTTTCGTAGTGCGGGATGTTAACCGTACTTCGGATTATTTGTTCCAGTCCAGTACCACCACCTACCAGGCTTATAACGCTTGGGGCGGCAAATCGCTCTATGGCTATAATTCGGATAGTACACCAGTAAATGGACAGGTAGGAACTAATGTGCCTGCACGCAAGATTTCTTTTAATCGACCTTATGATGTCGGTGGCGGTTTAGGTTCATTACTTAACTGGGAAATCAATATGCTCTATTTTATGGAGAAAGAAGGCTATGATGTTACCTATCAAAGCAACACCGACACCCATGAGGGAGATGGTGGCCTGTTAAACCATAAGGCCGTATTGTCTGTAGGGCACGATGAATACTGGTCTAAAGACATGCGCGACAACTTTGAAAATGCGCGGGCACATGGAATCAGCCTGGGCTTTTTTGGAGCCAATGATGCCTATTGGCAAACCAGAACAGAAAATAACAACCGCACACTTATCAGCTACAAAGATTTTGCCGTAACGGAAGATCCTTTGGCAATAGATACCGATACCAGTAACAACCATTTAATCACTTCCCGCTGGCGGAATGGTGCCCCAGGGGATTTCCGCCCAGGCGCTAACCTGCCTGAAAATGCTTTAATTGGCGTAATGTACGCTTTTGGCCCTAGAGGGACTAGCGTGCTGAACACCAATATTATCTCGACCAAATCTGACCCTAACCGTCCACAATGGCCATCTCCGCACTGGGTTTATAACAACACGCGCGTGCAGGTAGGTGAAGTTTTCCCAGGATTATTGGGTTATGAAGCCGACCGGATATTCGACAACGGCAGCACTCCAGCTGGCCTGGAAATTATAGCGGCGTCACCGGTTCCAGTCGGTGTGATTGACCACGATAGCCCAGCATCAGCCAATTACGACCCTGCCAATCCGAAATCACACATGACGGTCTACAGCAAGGCGTGCTCCATCACACCGTGCCAAAATCCTGTCTCAACCGTTTTTGCAACCGGGAGCATACAATGGGTTTGGGGCTTAAACACCAGTTTTAAGTGGCCTTACATAGACCCAATTGCTTCTGTACAAGGGGTTGCGCGTAACGTTCTTGCACGGATGGTAAATCCCCCAGCATTAGCTGCCGCCTCTACAGCCACCACGCCATCTGGAACAATACCCATAACCTTAGCCGAAACAATACCCTCTACTGTCGCCGCCGCAGTGAGCAATGTTTTGGCAGCCATCATACCGACTGCTTCAGCAGCTGCGGCCCCTGCTAAGAACAATGCCAATCCAAATGCGAATTTCAATAAAACGAAACTCGCCAAGCGCATCATTGACTTGATAAAACACGAACAATCGGTGGAAAAACTGAAATTAAAGAAACATCGAGAAAAAGTTAAAGGGTCTGACGAAAAAGAAGACATCTAGGATTGTTTTTACCGGCCTTCCCTTTTAGAGGGGCGGGCCGGTATATTTTTGTGTTAATGCCCCATTTGGGATGCGCCATATTCAAATCGATTACGGCTTCAGCTCCGAAATGTTATCGGAGTTGTCACGCCACTTTCTTGTAGGGTCCAATAAAAAAATACCGCTTCTACATATAGTTAGGTACTTATACGTATTGTCATAACTGATCATTCACATATACTTAGCCAAAAAAATCGCGCTGACTAATCCGGCGTACTTCCAACTTGGAATAATGGCATATCGAATAGCGTTCATGTGATTGAAAACACCGCTGTTTTGTCCCACATTACCAACAAGGCAATGCGCCGGGAAAGTTGCCAGCAAATTATTCTCAAGCCTGTATCGGTTAGCATTTTTTAAAACATTTGAATCATGGAGATGTTCTGATGAAAAAATTATTATGTATATATCATTTGCCGAACCACCAGGCCAATCATCAATCCGTAGCGGACAAAAAAAAATCTGTTTTGCCTATTGATGTTTTCAAACACAAATTGCTCTATTTTATTTGTCTTTTCAGTTTGCTGGGTGTGAGCACACCAACGTTAGCATTGAATAAGATACAGGTGGAAAATGCACAGCCGGGCAACACAGACTGGTACCTATTTCATGTGCTGGGCACTGATGCAGCTGACAATCCACATGATCTGGAAGGTTACGCGGACAAAGATTCCGTTAATGTCGGCCAGCCCATTAGTTTTTTCGTCAATGCCAACCCCGCTCGTAATAGAACATACAAAATACGTATATACCGGTTAGGCTGGTATGGGGGATATGGTGCTAGAAAGTTTCATGTTTCCCCAGCACTGCCTACTGTTTCTCAAGTCATACCAGCGTCCGACCCAACTACAGGCCTGGTTCAAGCCAATTGGACAAACCCTTACACTATCACCATACCCGGCTCATGGGTAAGTGGCATTTATATTGCCACCATCACTAACAACACGGGCAACCAACGATGGGAAGGCCAATATATTCCATTTGTAGTGAAAGATTCAAACCGCAGCTCAGATTATCTGTTCCAGGCAAGCACGACCACGTGGCAAGCCTATAACGGGTGGGGCGGCAAATCCCTTTATGGTTATAATTCTGGAAATAGCCCTGCACGCAAGATCTCCTTTAATCGGCCTTACGATGTTGGTGGCGGGTTAGGCTCGTTGCTTAACTGGGAAATCAATATGCTCTATTTTATGGAGCGTGAAGGCTATGATGTCACCTATCAAAGCAATACCGATACACATGCGTTGGTTGATGGCGGCCTTTTAAATCACCGGGCTGTGCTTTCTGTTGGACATGACGAGTACTGGTCTAAAGAAATGCGTGACAACTTTGAAAAAGCCAGGGCACATGGGATTGGCCTTGGTTTTTTTGGTTCCAATACTGCTTATTGGCAAATCAGATTTGAAAACAATAACCGCACTATCGTCGGCTACAAAGATTTTTCAGCAGCAGAAGATCCTTTGGCAATCGATGGCGATCCGAGCAATAACAATTTAGTCACCGGCCGGTGGCGGGATCCACTCTGGGCCAACCGACCTGAAAATGCATTACTGGGGGTTATGTATGCTTTTGGGCCGAAGGGTAATAGTGAGCTTGATAGCGATATTATTATGTCTAAAGCTGACCCGAAATTGCTTCCACCCAATGACCCTGAAGGAAACTGGATTTATACAGCGACCTCAATGCCTAAAGGCACCGTTTTCCCAAGATTATTAGGTTATGAAGCAGACCGGGTGTTTGATAACGGACTAACGCCTGCGGGTCTGCAGATTGTAGGTGCATCACCGGTTCCGCTTGGTGTAGTTGACCATAATAGCCCACTCTCTGCCAATTATGACCCTAACAATCCAAAATCGCACATGACTGTCTATGAACAACCCTGTACGGTTTCAGCGACAATTCCATTTTGCCGGAATCCGAAATCAACTGTTTTTGCAACAGGCAGTATGCAATATGTTTGGGGGTTGGACGCTGGCTTTAAAGCGGATGACATTCATGAAATTCCTGCTGTACAGCAAACTACGCGTAATATTCTTGCCCGCTTGGTCAGCGCCAAGTTGCCTGTTGAAATATCACCCACTCTACCAGCAACCTTGGCCGCAAAATCTGCCCAGGCTTTGAGTGCAAGAGATAGCAATCCCCAAAGCATGGAATATGCCGTTAAGCTTCTTAGCTTGCTGGATCAGGAACGCCAAGAAGGAACACTCTGGGGCGGGGGGCGGAGGGTCAGTAATTAGCCTAGTTGTAATCGTTTTGTACCTCTTCCTTATTGTTTGCTTTATAAGGAGGTTGTAGATTTTTCAATGTTGTGCGGAGTTAAAATCCGCACAACATTTTTCGGCTACCAACTTAAAGCGGGACAAAAGCCCTCTCCAGCGGGAGAGGGTTGGGTGAGGGGACGTTTAAATCCCCCTCATCCCGGCCTTCTCCCTGAGGGAGAAGGAGTAATGCCTGTCCCGCGTTAAGTTGGTAGCCCATTTTTCAATTATCAATCCGCCATAAACAGCGCATCACCGTAACTAAAAAAACGGTAAGATTGTTTGATGGCATGGTGGTAAGCTGCCATAACGTGATCGTACCCTGCAAAAGCTGACACCAGCATTAGCAAGGTTGATTCCGGCAAATGAAAATTAGTCAGCATGGCATCGACTGATTTAAAGCAATACCCTGGTGTAATAAACAGGTCGGTGTCACCAAAGCCCGCTGTTAGCATTCCCTCTTTACTCGCTGATTCCAATGCCCTCACCGCCGTTGTGCCAATCGCAATAACGCGTCCGCCATGCGCCCTTGTTTTTAAAACGGCATCAACTGTTTCTTGGGATACCGCAAAATATTCCTTGTGCATGATATGTTCAGACAGGTTTTCCACCCGCACCGGCTGAAATGTGCCACTGCCTACGTGCAAAGTCACGAATGCCGTCTGTATGCCTTTGTGCCTGATTTTATCCAATGTAGACAAATCAAAATGCAGCCCTGCGGTTGGCGCTGCAACAGCCCCGGCTTCTTGAGCAAAAACGGTTTGATAGCGTATTAAATCCGCAGCATCATCAGTCCGCTTGATGTAAGGTGGTAGGGGTACATGGCCGATTTGTTCCAATAGTTCAATTACCGATGTGCCGGAAAACTGCAATTCAAACAAATCATCTAACCGTCCTAGTACTTCGCAGCAGTGACCTGCATCCAAGTCAATCAGTGACCCTGCCTTGGGTGATTTACTGGCTTTTACATGGGCAATGGCCTTGTGTTCATCGATAATGCGTTCAATCAATATTTCAACGTGTCCCCCCGTGCGCTTTTTACCAAATAATCTGGCCGGAATAACCTTGGTGTTGTTAAAAATCAGTAAGTCGTTTTCAGTCAATTCATCAATAAAATCTGTAAATTGTTTATCTTGGAGCTGCCCCGTCGTTTTGTTCATAACCAATAACCGGCTTGCGGTACGATCGGGTAAGGGGTTTTGCGCGATTAATTCATCGGGCAAATGATAAGAAAAGTGGCTTTTTTTCATGTAGATGTTAAAAAAATAGAGCGGTTAGTATAAGGCTATCATCCCACCTGGAGATTTGGTAAGCATTTACTTCCCCCTTTGAATAGTACTTATTCACCTCCCCCTTGAAAAGGGGGGATTTAAGGGGGGATTTATTTAAAGAACCTCCCCTAGCCCCTCCTTTTCAAGGAGGGGGACTGAATAATTGTGAGATTTAAAGGTTCTATTCATATCGGTTGCGGTTTCAATGGCATGAATTAAACCATTGCCCGTTCAACAAGGGCGGTGGCAAGGTGTGCTTGGGTCTGGTTGGCGTGACGGATTTTGGTTTTCATTAGCTCACACAGCGTCAACAGTTCATCGACTTTGGCGACGATGCGGCGTTGTTCGGCTAGGGGGGGGAGTGGAACAATTAACTTTTCCATTCTTTCCTTCGTCATGTGGATCATGGCAATTCCATTACCTGATGCTTTTATTTCTTGTGTTTTATCTAATAAATAATGATAAATAAAATTCTTATTTGAATTTTTTTGATCATAAAGATCAAGTTTCCAAATATGATAATGATATATTGCTCTTCCGCCATTCCAAATAAATGGGCCAAACGATGCAGACCATGAATATATAAGGTCTCCATCATTGCAATACTTATCTTCATCTAGGGTAAGGTCAGAGTAATACCAGCGATTTGACGTAAATAAATTACCAACACGTAAAACTGGTGTGCCATGATTTAGAAGTTCATGCTGTTTATAAGCTCTACCATTTAGAATATTTACTAAATCTGACAAGTAAGCTAGTTTCCATCTTGAAGGTATATTAAT
>SBAV01000185.1 GCA_005239965.1 Methylobacter tundripaludum | reverse complement strand
GCCTCCAAATATTTGTTGACCAATAGATAATTGGGCAAATTGTCCAGGTGCAAGTTCAATATAACTTAGTAACTGATTTAAAATGAAAATGCTGTAAGTGTTTATTTTGAAACAAAACCAACTAAAAATATTGGGATAATTGTTGATAATACAAGTGCTGACCCTGGAATTGAAAATGTTAATCTAATACCAATGGATGATGATCATCTTTCAATATGCAAACCAAAAGATAGAGATTCAGATTTGTATTTAGGTGTAAAACAATTAATTGAGGAAATTGCAAACCCCTAATACCCCCGTCGAATAACAAGGATGATTCGGCGGGGGTAAATACCGAAACCTATCAGAAATATTTAACAGAACAAAAACGCCAGATTCAGGTACTGCTCATTAGCATAGTTGAAAGCAAGTTGTTTCAAGAATTGGTTTCAAAATTGGCATTGAAACAAAAACCTGTAACACCCGAAATCCTCAGTGAAAAATTGTGTGGAGGCTTTGATATAGATTGCATGGCACTTTTTGACGTTTTATTACAAGCCAGTGCCGATGCCTTGAAGCAAGATAATACGAAAGAAATACGCGAAAATATACGGGTATTATTTTGTCTGTTTGCTAGTCTGATGGCACCTAAAAGCCAAGTCGCAAAGCAAGCCATTATTAAACTTTCAGTTTATTCAAAAATGGCAACAGAGATTTCGCTTGCAGCGTTATATGATACCAATCCCGATTTTGATGATACGGGTGACGAAATTAGGGGTAAATATGCTATGGATACCTCTGTATTTACACGTGAAACCGGCTGGGGAGTAGAAGAATTCAAGGATGAAGCCGTCCAAATTGCATCTTTAAGTGTTCGACAAAAAACTATAAAAGATCCACGCAATGCGTTTGAAATTGGAAGATTAAATACTGTTGTCAAACAGCGTCAAAATAAGTCTTTCAATAAATTGCATCGGTTTGAACTAAATTTTGGTGATGACAATAGTTCTAATAATCCCCTTTATTTCCCAGATTATTACGTTGCGCTGAATGCGCCTAATTGTCTACCGGATATGCCTATTGTGCATTATGGCGAAACAGTAGCAGAGCTGGAGGCGGAATTGAGCGCAAAGATTGAAGGTATGTTTGCCTTGCTGAAAGAATATGGAAACTCAACATGACCACCCTAACCAACTTCCAACCCAACGAAACCATCGAATACCAAGCCAGCGGTTCCTGGCAGGCAGACAGTTACCTGTTGGATGAAAAATCCGCCTACGCCCTGGAAATGGCGCTGGCAACTGGGCGGCCACTGTTGGTAAAAGGCGAACCGGGTACTGGTAAAAGTTATTTGGCGCGGGCGGCGGCCAAACTTAACCGTAAATTCATTGCCGAAGTCATCAACATCAACACCGAAGGCCAGGATTTGTTGTGGCGTTACGATCCCGTAGCTCGACTAAATGATGCCCAGGCCGGATTCAAAGATGAATTGCTTAACCCAAGGCATTATCTCAATCCAGGCGTGTTGTGGTGGGCATTTGGTTGGGACAGTGCCGTAAAGCAATATAATAACGAATGTCGACATAGAGTGTATTGTCCACAAATTTCGGATGATGGCGATTTGGCAAACGGCATCGTGTTGTTGATTGATGAAATCGACAAGGCCGAACCCTCATTACCTAATAGTCTGCTGGAAGTGTTGGGCAATGGCGGTTTTAACGTGCCGTTGCTGGGCAGCACTATCGGCAAGCAAACCGACAAGCCGCCTTTAGTTATCATCACCACCAACGATGAACGCGAATTGCCACCTGCTTTTGTCCGCCGTTGTTTGGTGTTGCATTTAAATGTCGGTGATACCGATAAAGAGGGCGTTACCGATGTGGACGCCTGGTTTTTAAAACGTGCCGCAGTGCATTGTACCGAAAGCCAATGCAGCCAAGCTGTCAAAGAAGACGCATTGAAGCAGCTTAAAGACGACCGTGATACTGCCGAAAAGCATGGGCAGATCAAGCCAGGTTTGGCGGAATATCTTGACTTGTTAAAAGCACTCGATGAAATGACCAAACAATTGCAGGGCGATGACCGCGAGACATGCCAAAAAGAATTGTTGTCAAAAATCCAGAATTTCGTGCTGAAAAAGGCGTTCTAAATGCCAGCCGCCAGCCAAACCAGCCGAGGTGATTTGTTGCGCTGGATGCACCGATTCTCAAAGGATGAGGAAGAATTGCAGCGCCTGACTGCACCCATATTAGCTTATGAGCTACCGCCGCTTAAAGTAGAAGAGAAAATTCAGCGACCGGATGTTGTTGGCCTAGTTACTGACAAAAATAAGGAAAAACCCGAACCAAAACCCATCTTGGCCGAACGCCCACCCGAACTGTTCTACGCCCTCACCCAACGCGAACGTTACGCCACACCAGAAACACAAAACAATCCACTGGCTGGGTTGCAAGGCCTGGAACCATTGCAGGATGAAGATTTACAAGCCTTTGCCGATGCTGAACCGCTACCCTGGCAGCCGATTTTGCCGTTACCGCGACTGGCCAATTTCCTACGTGAACATTTAGCCTACAGCGCCGGACAACAACTGGATGTGGCCAAGCTGGTTAAGCAAGTGGCCAATTTAAAAATATTGGCTAAATTACCCCGCAAGCCTCGTATAGTGCCCGCTGGCCGTGTAATAGTGCTAGTGGATTTAAACAAACGCTTGCGCCCGTTTTGGCAAGATGCCCACAATCTGTGCCAACTGATAAGCCGTCAGCATGGCCGCAATGGGCTGGATATCCGTGTCATTGACGATAACCCGCAGGATGGTTATTGGGATTGGTTTGATGACAAGCAGCGGCCTCAGCCTTGGCAGCGTTTACAGGGCAACAGCGTGGTATTCATCATCAGCGATTTGGGGCAATTGGCAGCACAAGACAACTTACTCCAACGGCAGTGGCTAGCCTTTATTCGGCAGCTGCACCACCAAAACATACAGCCGGTAGTGTTGGCACCGCTTTCCGTAGCACAGCAAACCGAGGACTTGCACAAGGCCAGTCGACAAATTCTGTGGAACAAACACAGTCGCCTAGTGCCGGAAAAACTCAATATAGATTTAAAAAACCATCAACAAGCAGTAAAGCGGGTTTTAGGTTTACTGTCGGTAGCGGCGCATGTGGAACCGGAATTGTTACGTGCTATTTTAGGCTGTTTACCCGCCCATGAAGCAGACAGTGGTATAGAGGCTGCGGCATGGCTGCATGAAGATGTGCAATGGGGCTATACCGCCATCCGTTTGCAGCCCGACAAACGTGTGGAATACCAGAACAAATTCAAGGAAGAACCCGTCGAGTTGCAGCTGCAAATATTGGCCTTGTTGCAACGCCACCACGCTAGGCAGTTTAAGGGGGTGTGGGCCGAAGAAGTTTTGAATGCTGCGCCATTGTTGCAATTTTCGGCCACAGAGCTAGAAGGCGACCTGGAAAAAGCCGAACAGTTTATGCAAGGCTTTACCAGAAGTTTTATGGCAAGTAGCGCATCGGAAGGTATGGCGCAATATGCTAGGCGGCATTTGCAGCGTTTGGGTAAGCAAAGTACGCACCATTACAATCGCAACTATACCAGTGCTTTGTATTGTTTGGCCTATCAGCAACAGTTACGGGCGGGTGCGGAAATTCCAGCTGAACTGGATGCCGCTTTGGTACAAGCCGTTATTGGCCAGCAAACCACGCCGATAAAATATGTTTTAAAGCAATTAGGTGAATACCTTGTCGTAAGTCAACCCCACCAGGATACGCAGGGCTTGCAGCTAGGCAGTGTTTTAGCCGAATTTACCAGTGTTTCCGATGCGTTGATTTTAAATACAGTGGGCAATTCCAATTCCCAGTTATTGCCTCTTTTATCCAATCTTTCTGTTTCAGGGGAGGACTTGGGTAAGGAAAAAACAATAACGCTTAGCCCCTTAAACGGACAAACTTTAACTATTGATACCGGCTTGGAAAAGTTGGTGGTTGCTCCAGTCAATAAGCCAAGTTGGGCTTATAAAATAAGCCACTATTCGGGTGGTCTGTTTGCCACACTGAATTTTGCCAATATGGATTTTGATTTTGTTTTACATATGGTCGAAGAAATTTTAAGTACTAACGTTAACCGAAGTAAATGGCAACCTTGCAATAACTATGGATATGGATACGGTTCTGGTGCTGGCTATGGTTTTACCTATGGATACTTTGATCGTCATTCTTTTATTATGGATAACCTCAATCATGCAAAGTCGAACCCTATATTAACTGAGAACTCGATTGGCTTTGATGACTACGGTCTATACGCGGACCTAACCCTACTAGGCATAACCCAACGCTTCCGCTGGCTAGAACCCGGCCAATTTTTAATGGGCAGCCCTGCTGATGAACTGGAACGGGAATGGGCTGGAATATCAGGATGGGAGGGCTCAGAAACTCAACACCAAGTCACCTTAAGCCAAGGTTTTTGGCTGGCCGATACCACAGTGACCCAAGCCTTTTGGCAAGCAGTCATGGGTAATAATCCCAGTAATTTTAAGGACGATCCAAACAATCCGGTGGAACAGGTCAGTTGGCAAGATGCCCAGGAGTTTATCAGCAAACTGAACAGCTATTTCCCAGGTTTGCAATCCCAACTGCCCAGCGAAGCGCAATGGGAATATGCCTGCCGCGCCGGAACCACTACGCCGTTTTCCTTTGGGGAGAACATTACGCCGGAACAGGTCAATTACAATGGCAATTATCCGTATGCTGATGGCAAAAAAGGGTTGTACCGAGAAAAAACCATTGCTGTTAAATCATTGCCTGCTAATCCATGGGGCTTATACGAAATGCACGGCAATGTTTGGGAATGGTGTCAGGATGTTTGGCGACAGGAAATATCAGCTGGACCAGTAATTGACCCTCTCTACACCGATGACGACGAGGCCGCCCCGCGTGTTATTCGCGGCGGTTCCTGGTACTACTACGGCTGGCTCATGCGTTCAGCCATCCGCTTCAGGAACACGCCTGTCAACCGTGGCAACAACCTGGGGTTCCGGCTTGCCCTAGGTCATCCAGCCAGGCCAGGCGGAGCCGTACAATCGGGTGTAGCCTTGGGATCGGATGCGGACAGCCGCGTTGCGGAGCAGCGGCAGGCCGTGCCTTGGACAGATGCGGACAAGGCACAGGGTTGGCTACACAAGCCTTCAAGAAAGTCCTACAATCAATCAACAACATCGGTTTTAACAGTTCTCTCACCGTCTGGGCTGTAAGTAATTTTGGTGTAAAACGCTTTTCGTCTTTCTCGAATTTCACGCCATTTGCCGCGTGCAAAGTAATCAGGGTTTAATTCGTAAAGTCCGCCGGCTTGTTTTTTTAAAATATCAGCTTTGCAAAAAAAATTAACTGCATTGTTTACGGCACTTACCGAGCATTTTGCACTTTTTGCAATGCGCGCCTTTTGTCCTACGGGTAATAAAACTAAGCCGTCATAACCAACACAAGCCGCTATGTATAACAAAATGGTTCTTTGCCCATCACTTAAGTCACATAATTTACCTAAATCGTTGATATAGAGCTTTATGTAATCAGGCTCATTAGGAACGCTCGTAAAATCTATAACGTTTGTTCTATCGTGGATTACTTCGCCAGTTATAGTGTCTATATGCACCTCTCTTTTTTGTATTTTACTCATTACATCGTCCTTTTTTACTTAAAATTGAGTAAAAAACAGTACTCTGTGAGTAAAAATAAAAACTACAAGCCCCACCGTTATTGACTTACAGGCGAATTTCTCTTCTTTTATATTGTTTAACGATACCTTGCTTAAGTAAAAATCGCATCGTCGTTTTTAATCCATTTCGATTAAAAAACACACACCCACAATTAAAAATCACATCTCAGGATTAAAAAACAGCGTTCTGTGAGTAAAAATAAAATCTACAAGCCCCGCCGTTATTGACTTACAGGCGAATTTATCTTCTTTTATATTTCGGCACAGACAGCCTGGCATGGCGACAAGAAAACTTGCACAGCTATCCGGCATTAATCGTATGATTATCCAAGTAAGGTAAAATATCTCGGTTATTCCACATTTTCTAATAAACCAACCTACAGCTTAGCGTAAGACTCCATGTGTTTTTTGTGGGCGGCTTCTGCATAGTCTTTTTCGGTTTTATAACCCAATAACTCCCAAGGTTCTTGCGTTTTTTTAGACGTTTTTTTAACCTTGGCCGCAGCGTTCGCCTTTAAGCCAAACGTAAAGGTTAAATGGGTTACGTTGCGTCCGGTTTTGCGTTGTGTCCAGCTTACCGTGTAATCGGAATGGGTGTTGATGTCTTTGACCGCAGGTTCGATGACCCTTGCTTTGAAATTATTCATACGATTATAACTGCTATCTAGCTCAAACTGTTTCCTCAGCCAATCAATTTCAATTTCCCGTTTTCCCGTCGTTTTCCATTGCATCAGCAACTCATACAGGCGAATGGCATAAGTAGAGGTCATGTTACCGACATGTTTTAATTCATATTTTGTAAACCTGTCCTTTAACTCGCTTAAATAGGGAATTATTTGTGCTGAAAAATAAATTGTAATTTTTCCGATTTTTCCTGAAGGCTTAAGTGCGCTTATCCACCTAAACTTTAAGCCATCCCTATCTTGCGAGTTAGAAGTACGATCATAAATGATAACGTACCTATTAAATAATGATTCAGTAACTTCTTGAAGGGCAAGGTAAGCTGTATCTATTGATACATTACACATTACAGAGAAATCTTTTGCAGATATTTCAAAACCTTGTGTAATATCTAATCTTTCCAATGATTTAATATTACCTGTACACAACAATATAACACGTTGTTCATTGAGGGTTAGTTTATAGCTGGCCTCTATTAAGTCGTTTGATTTATATACCACTAGGTTTTTAGGTTTCATTGTCTTGTCTATATTATGCTACATTAATTTTTATTGTAGCATAATACCGAGGATTTGTAGCTTTATTTGTCAAATAACGATTAAAAATCAATAAATTAAAAACGCTAAAAATATATAAAAGGGTATAAAAGATTTAAAAAAGCGAATCTTCCAAAAAAATGTGGATAACCTCTAAAATTATTTAACGCAGACATTTTTATAAAGCGTAAATGATGACAAGAAAATGTACGTTACCCTGCAACATTATAATAGTATGATTAACACGGGTGACAGATCAAAAGCTGCCGCCCCGCGTGTTGTGCGCGGCGGTTCCTGGAACAACAACGGCAGGAACATGCGTTCAGCCATCCGTAACAGGAACACGCCTGACAACCGTAACAACAACCGGGGGTTCCGGCTTGCCCTAGCTCAGCATATTAAGGTTGATATGAATGACCAGATCGTCATCCCGTCTTGTTGAAAGGCAAGCAAACAATAAGGCCACCGGTACGCTAGTAATAGGGCGGATGCCTTGTAAACGCCTGCCGGAGGGCCGCTTTTAAAATAATCGCCTATGAAACGTACTGAGTTTTTGGCTTCCATGCCACACCGTAACCACCTATCTCCACCGGTATTCCCATATCCTTGGGCCAGTGATTGGGGCGAAGACCCATACGGTTTATGGCAAGCGTTTACCTACCAAAATGTGCGCCATGCTTTCCGCTGGATACAACCAGGCAGCTTTATGATGGGTTCGCCGGAAAACGAAAAAGGTCGATGGTCAAGCTATGAAGATTTACATCATGTCACAATCAGCCAAGGTTTCTGGTTGGCAGAAACTACGGTAACCCAAGCTTTATGGCGAGCTATCATGGCCGACAATCCTGACCCTAGCGGTTTTAAAGGCGAAAATCGCCCAGTGGAACAGATCAGCTGGCAAGATGCCCACGCTTTTATCGGTAAACTCAACCAATTGCACCCAGAATTGAAAGTCCGTTTGCCGTGGGAAGCCGAATGGGAATATGCCTGCCGAGCCGGAACTCAAACCCCGTTTAATTTTGAGGGTGAATTGACCTTGGACAAGGTCAATTACCGTGGTACCGACATTCCGCACCCCACTAACCAAAATAATTATTTAAACTGTAACGCCACACATTTACATAAGGCTTACAGTGAATACCGACAAAGCATACAAAAG
>SBAV01000506.1 GCA_005239965.1 Methylobacter tundripaludum | reverse complement strand
CGTAGAAATATTATGTTATTGCCCATTGTTCGTGTTTTTTGTGTTTTTTGTGGATAAATTAAAACAAGATGCAGGTATATTGTTTATCGAAAATCACCTTATGAGTGGGACGATGCAAAAAGTTTGCCGGTTAAATTTATCCCCAGAGCATAACGTCGAAAACTTTGTAACCTTATACCTCAAAACAAGGAAGCCGCATTGCACGGCTTCCTTGGTAGCGCTCAGTTAATAGCTACGTTTAGAAAGGCTGGGTTTTGGCGTTAATTGATTCGAGGAATTTCACCACGGCAGCCTGATCCTGCGCATTGGCTAAACGGTCGGCCCATTTCCGATTATTGGTTCTATGTTTCACATCTGCCACCACGCAGGCCAACGATTCGCAAGCACCGTTGTGCAAATACGGCGGCAATGCATAAATGCCCAGCAGTGACGTCGTATTAAAGCCGTCGCCTTTGCCATCATTGTCATGGTCAAAACCCAGCGCATCTTTATTGACCTGATCTTTTTCCCGGCCGCCGATTAAGGGACGATTAGGGATTGCATTCCCTGAACCCGGCACGTTCAGATTGAACGAACCAATATCAGCCAGGAACTTAAAGAGATACTGACTGGTGTTTGGATCGGGTGCAACACCCGCAGCATTGGGATCGGTTTCTGTGCTGATTTGTGCAAGGGCGGGAGGCGAGACAAAGTTCTTGGTGCTGTTTGTCCACTTGCCGCCATTGTGGCATTTGGCGCAACCTGCTTGTCCAAACAAGACCCGCCCTCTTTGTATCTGGTTGGCAACAGTGCTGTTCGGCAACGGGCCATAAGGGGTACGTACCGCGAATTGTACCCATTTTTTCAATGCTGTCAGCGCCAGCACATGATGGGCGCTGCCGGGCAAGGTTACTGTAAGTTGCTTACGATTGGCATTGGGTTTATTGAAGGCCACTACCACACAAGGTGATAGATTGATATTGCCATTGTCACCGATCAGCAGGCCATGATTCGGATCAAAGGTGCTGGTCGCGGGTGAGCCCTGAGCTGGATTGCTACAAGCCGCTGGCGGTGTCGGTGGTGCTAATGGGCCGGGGCCGGAAACGTTGCGGATGTTCAGCTCGAAATCTTCAACTTCATCGAAAATTGCGCTGTAATTGAGTACGCGCTGATCCTTTGTTGGATTGCGGGGATTAAAAGTGCCATTCAGCGGCACTGATTTACGTGGCCCCGTGCCGAACGCCCAGACGACGCTGTCCGTCAAGCCTTCAAAATGGCAACTGGCGCAGTTTTGCCAGCCTTCGCTAGAAAGACGGTTCTCGGTGGAGACTTTCGTTCCATTGGGCCGGTCAAAATGTCCACGCGAGGAGAAAAACATCTCGGCACCGACGGCAATTTCTTCCGCAAGCGACCAAGGTGGCGGTAGTGTGCCTGTTTTTATCACAAGCGCGACTTTATCCTTTGTTAGATCCACCACAGCAATGTTTTTGGAAACCCGGCACATGACATAGGCAACTGCACCATTATTGCTGATTGCAATCCCCAGTGGATTTTTACAGGCATTACGCCCTTTGGTGACGGGATTGGCAGGATTATTCAAATCGATGAAGCGGGTCGTGTCAGCATCGACAGTATTCGACAAAGTCCCATTGGCGTTTACCCGAACTTTTACCAGCAAATCACTGCCTGCGGAAACAGCATAACCTTTACCGGCACCCGATTGACTGCTAAAAGCAATTGCCCAGGGATTGGCGAAAAACAGTTTTGGTTTGCCTGGCTCTGGATTGCGTGCCCCTAAATGCAGGTTGATAAAAGAAAAATCGGATAGATTGCCGCCATTAACCCCGCCCAGGATATTCACAAATGCCTGGGTATCAACGTTAAATTTCAACGGTCCGGTTGGCGATGCGGCAATATTGGGCAAATAGGCGTTGTTGCCTCGGATCACGATGCTTTGCATCTGGTTTGGAAATGCCGAGGTGTCATCCGGTACGGTATCGCCATTGGCATCAATCTTAAAGCCGGTGACTCTGGGCGCCAGTTTAACGATGGATACGGGCTTATAACCCGCAATACTTGTTGAATGCGTGTTGATATTTAAACGGCAAACTACACCCTGACGGCCATTATCAGTCGCCTGTTGGCCTCCGGGTTTGGTGAACGCAAAAAAGCTGGTGACCAGCAGCTTGCTGCTGTCCTTGGTAACGGCCAAACCACGCGGCTGGAAATGGCGCTGCTGATCCGGTTTATTGCAGATACTGTTACGTAAATCAACGTGGCCAATAACCTTTTGATTATGCCCATTGATAGCATCAATCACTGTGATGGTATCCTGGCCACTATTGGCCACAAAGACACGGTGGCCATCCGGTGATATTACAATATTCCAAGGCTCCGCGCCGGTAATGATTTCACGAGCAAAAACGGCTAAAAATCCGGCTATATTGGTATTTTTGATCCAGATGACCGTAACGCTTTTGCCCGCTGCATTGGCGATGTAGGCATAACGTCCATCCGGGCTTAATGCGATGCTTTGCGGTTCATCGCCCACCTTTATAGTGGCAAGCAATTTATGTTGGTCGGTTCGGATAATGGATACGGTGTCGTCCTGGGGATTAACGCTCCAGAGTAGCCTGTTATCTTTGGACAAGGCAATGGGACTGGAATAGGTAGGATTTGGATAGCCATTGGCTGAGTCAGCAAAAGCTATATTTACAACACTGGCCAAACTAAGAAATAGGCCAATCCGTGCTAGGTACGATAATGATTTATTTTGCCACATAAAACTACCTCTTGATCAGGGGTTATTGTTTTTTCCTTGGAGTAAAAGATTCCGTTCAATCATCCGTAGAGATTTACCGGTTACTTATATTTGAGTAGTCTGTTCATCTCTTGTCCTTAAAATGCAGTAGATGGCTATGCAATGCAATAATAGGTTTTGTCGCTGTGTAAAACTAGTACTACGCTCTAATCTTATTGTCAATAGAAAATATTGTTAGTGGCGTGTTTAATGAGTACGGATGAAAGATTTTTTATACCTGCGAGGATTGGTTTCAGTGAAATCGTAAACTTGTAGAAGGTGAAAACCTGAAAATCAAAGGATAAATTGACACAAATCAAGTGGCGTAAGCTTTTTCAGGCTAATCTGAATATGCATTAAAAAGCGATGGAAATGATACTATTTATTTTTGATTCCCTAATTTAAACGTGACATCGACCCACAGGCTTATGGATAACAATATTGACCGAGTAAAAAATTATTTGCTCTCCCTACAAGATAATATTTGCAACAGTTTGGAAGGCGAAGAGCCAGAGGCTAAATTTATTGAAGATATTTGGCAACGTACTGAAGGTGGTGGGGGCAGAACCCGCGTTATAACCAATGGCCAGGTTTTCGAGCAGGGCGGCGTTAATTTCTCCCACGTTTCGGGGATCCAATTACCACCGTCAGCGACTGCCAAACGCCCTGAACTGGCTAATCGGGAATTTGAGGCGATGGGAGTTTCACTGGTTATTCATCCCAACAACCCTTATGTGCCGACATCGCACGCCAATGTTCGGATGTTCATCGCAAAAAAGGATGATGAGCCGACTATTTGGTGGTTTGGCGGCGGTTTTGATTTAACCCCTTATTATGCTTTCAGGGAAGATGTCTTGCATTGGCACCAAACAGCACGTGCGGCTTGCCAGCCTTTTGGGGATGATGTCTACCCGATGTATAAAAAATGGTGCGATGAATATTTTTACCTTAAGCACCGCAAGGAAACCCGTGGCGCTGGTGGATTATTTTTTGATGATTTGAATGAATGGGGGTTCGAACAGTGTTTTGCGTTTATGCAAAGTGTCGGCAATCATTATATTGAAGCCTATTTACCGATT
>SBAV01000070.1 GCA_005239965.1 Methylobacter tundripaludum | reverse complement strand
GCATTGGCTACGGCACAAAACAAAACGCATAAAAAAACCCGATGGCTGCACACGCAGGCATCGGGTTTAGAAATGTTTTAAAACGAAATGGGAACGCTGCCGCTTGACCGCCAATGGCAGCAAGCCGAAAATTATTGTTGGCTTGGCTTGGCTTGGCTTGGCTTGGCTTGGCAAAAAGTATGCGCGGCGGTTTTAAATTGACAAGTCATAGCGCTATGGGTTGTTTTGGGTTATAAATTTTACGGTTGTGTTGCCTAAAACCTTACGGTTAATCTTAAAGCAGCAACCGTGCCAAAATTTTACAATTTTTATTTTCTTATAAATCAGTTAGTTAAAATGCTAATAAGCACGAGCTGTAAACTTAATTGACAAACTGTTGTCAAAAAAATATTTTTTCTGTAAATAGGCGGTAATTTATTTAAAAATGAATGAGTTAGCTTGTATGACTGCTATTGACAACTGACTTGACACGTTTGGTTGAAAAATTGCTTGCTTTGAACGGAGATTGTGATTTCTGCAAAAAATTGTTATTTTTTGTAAAGATTGTAAAGTTTTTATAAATATCTGTACTTCTGCTTATAATTTGCTCAAATAATAGTTTGTAAATTAATTTGACAAAAATATTTTATTAAATGGAACTAAATACTTGTTTTATTGTCTTGGTGCCGCGCAAAATTTGACACAAACGCCGTGTTTTAAACAGAGTTTATAATTAAGAGTTGTAAGTTTTTTTAACACTCACAGTAAAATAGCTAAAAACGCAAAATAGTAGCCAGATGGAGTGGTAATATTTCACACTTTTACCTTAAAAGTCCCCTCTTTCTGGAGAAGGCTAAAATGAGGGGTATATTGTGGCTGGGATTTGAACGCTATATCAAATAATCTATTTGGAAAGCATTAAGCCATATTGGCGACCAAGGATCATAAAATCGCTGGAAAACGTCTGCCACTATCTTTCGCGCCTGTTTTGTGGTGCTGTTTCGCATTCCGCCTGGAACTGGGGCCGCGGAATCTCTATTTTAGTGATCTGGTCACGCAAGACTGTTGGCGATAACGCCAAACTTGGAATGAGCCAGCTAGGCTGGGCGGTATGGTCCTTATCAGCAGGAAGGAAGAAATTTTTGAAGGGCTAGGGTTCAAATAAAAGGTAGCGAATGCGCAAGACATGCGCCACCATTATAATTTGCGATTTTTTACTTGAATACTGCTTTTAATTTGGCCCAAAAGCCTGTTGGACTGCTTAATTGTTCTTCCACTTCTTCTTTAACTTCGGCACTGACCGTATCCCATATCGATTCAGCTTCAACTTTTAGTTCTTCCCAAGCTTCTTCTGTGGCGTCTTTTATGGTTTCAAATTTTTGCTCAGCTTCGGCAAATTTGACCTTTAGGTTTGCGATTTGCTCATCGAGCTCTATTTTAAGATCATCGGAAGCTTCACTGGCTTTAGCTTGCAAGACATCTAATTCGGATTGCAGGCCGGTTATATAGTCTTGTAATTTAGCTTGAAATTCATCTTTCGTCATAGCAGTTTTCTCTCCATCTCAGGTTTAAAAGACGCTTTTGCCTAAACAAGAAGCGTGAAACAGTTATTGTTGTTTTACAGTTTTTTTTCTGCTTTCCATAAAGTCCAAGCGCCGTAACCTAAACCTAGCCAAGCAGCGTATTTTATTAGGGGGGAGGCGATTAGTGCCAGAAGGCTTATGACAATAATTGTAAGCCCGTCCCAAGACGTCCGTTCAGTTAAGCGTTTTTGTCCCCAGTCGATCACCGAATTTACTATCGACATCCACGAGACTTGCGCCATTCACCCTCCTAATTCATTCAGGTTATAACAAAAAACTGGAGCCTGGCGGCTACTGTCTTAAATAGCGGATTGGCTCAATCGACAAATTACTATAAAACATCAAAACTTACAATACTTAAGCGCAACGCTTTTTGACGAAATAGGGTAGATGAATTCGATTTGATGATGGATTATAGCCTTTATTTAAGCTCTGGCGCATACCCAAACATCAACCAGCCGCACGCCGGATTTTTTTAATGCCGCAGCCAACTCATGTACGGTTGATCCGGTGGTCATGACATCATCGATGATAGCAACATGCTGCGCAGAAACCGGTTTGATCACTGAGAAAGCCTGTTTCATGTTGTGGCGACGTTTTTTTGCCGTCAAAGTTGTTTGATGGGGTGTATCCCGATGACGAATGCAACTGTCAAGATCCAGCGGAAGCTTTAAATTTTGTGCGACAATTCGGGCAATCTCAATGGATTGGTTAAAACCACGCTCACGATAGCGGGATTGATGCAAGGGTACGGGTAGAATCAACTCCGGTCGTTCTGCATTTTTTCGTAGATAATCGGCTAAAAGATTACCCAGTAGCCGTGCATTTTTGTAGTTGGCGCCAAATTTGAGTGAGGTAATCAGGTGGCGGATTGCCCCATGATGTATGAACGGCGCATAAGTGCGGTCAAACGCGGGGTTCAGTCGGGTGCAACGCCCACAACGGCTTAAAGCCGGGGTGTTTGTGTCCAGTACGTCAGCGCATTGTGGGCAACAGTGATGATTGCCCGGTAAATGTCGGTAACAGGAGTGACACAAATCCAAATCACTCATGCCTGTATTGCCGCACAAGATACAGATAGGCGGTAGCAGGTTCTGTCGTATAATATTAAGCCAGTTGTAACCTATTTTCATGGCATGAAGTTGACAAGTGCGTCATCGATAATTGCTTCTTACTGTAGCTGGAGTTTTATAAAATGTCTGCAAACCTCGCAAGAACCGGTCAGGTCGAACCGGCGATTCGCCACGATTGGCGGTTGGATGAAGTGCAAGCGCTTTATGCGTTGCCGTTTAATGATTTGATTTTTAAGGCGCAAACCCTACACCGGGAATTTTTTGATCCCAATGAAATCCAAATCAGCAGTTTGTTGAGCATCAAAACTGGTTCCTGTTCCGAGGATTGCGGTTATTGCCCGCAGAGCGCCCGTTATGATGCCGGTGTCAAATCAGAGGCCTTGATGCCGGTTGATACGGTGTTGCAGATGGCTCAACGCGCCAAAGAGCAAGGTGCATCGCGTTTTTGTATGGGGGCGGCCTGGCGTAAGCCCAAAGACAAGGACGTTGAGCGTGTTGTCGAAATGGTGCAGGGCGTGAAGGCGTTGGGCATGGAAACCTGTGTCACTCTGGGTATGTTAACCGATGCCCAGACCACGCGCTTGAAAGAAGGCGGGCTGGATTATTACAACCACAACCTGGATACCTCGGAAGATTATTATTCGGAAGTCATTACCACGCGTACCTATCAAGATCGTTTGGATACTTTGGAGCGGGTTAGAAATGCCGGTATTAACGTGTGTTGCGGGGGTATAGTCGGGATGGGCGAAAGCGAGGTGGATCGCTCCAACTTGCTGATACAGTTGGCTAATATGCCTAAACACCCAGAAAGTGTGCCGGTGAATATGTTGGTGCAGGTTGAAGGTACGCCGTTGATGGGTACAGAGGCTTTAGATCCACTGATTTTTATCAGGACCATTGCGGTTGCCAGAATCATGATGCCGCAATCTCGCGTGCGTTTGTCGGCAGGGCGTAACCAAATGAGTGATGAAATGCAGGCGCTGTGTTTTCTGGCTGGCGCCAACTCCATTTTTTACGGTGACAAGTTGCTAACTACGGATAATCCCATGACTAATGACGATCTGGCGTTGTTCAAACGCTTGGGCGTGTATTCCGGTGGCTCGAGTTACGCTGGCTAATGTCTGATTTATTTTCGCATTTGGCTGACGAACTTGGTGAGCTTCGCCAAAAAAACGTATACCGTTCCAGGCGCATTGTCGAAGCATCCCAAGGGATTTATGTGCAAATTGGCGGCAGAATTCTCGTCAATTTTTGCAGTAATGATTACCTGGGATTGGCGCAGCATCCTGATGTGGTAAAGGCCTTCCAGACGGCTGTGAATGAATACGGTGTCGGCAGTGGTTCTGCGCATTTGATATGTGGGCACAGCATTATTCACCATGCGTTGGAAGAGGAACTGGCCACCTTTACCGGACGCGATAGGGCGTTGCTGTTCTCTACGGGTTATATGGCCAATCTGGGGGTGATTACTACGCTGTTGGGGCGCTTTGATACGGTGTTTGAGGATCGCCTCAATCATGCGTCATTACTGGATGGCGGTTTGGCATCGGGTGCTAAATTTAAACGCTATGCCCACGCGAATGTTGCTGAACTGACAGCTCATTTACAAAAAACGACGGGCAATAAACTTGTAGTGACCGATGGTGTGTTCAGCATGGATGGCGATTTCGCCCCGTTAGATGCCCTGTCTCAAATCGCAAAGCAAGAACACGCCTGGCTAATGGTTGATGATGCGCATGGTTTGGGCGTTATCGGCGAGCAGGGTGGAGGAATTCTGGAATATTACGGCCTAGGCCAGGCTGATGTGCCGATTTTGATGGGCACTTTAGGTAAAGGTTTTGGTACATTCGGTGCCTTTGTGGCGGGTTCTGAGGTATTGATTGAAACTTTGATCCAAAAAGCCCGCCCCTATATTTATACAACAGCCTTGCCAACGGCGGTGGCGGCAGCGACACGCGCCAGTTTGCAGCTGGTTATTAAAGAAAGCGGGCGACGGAGCAGGCTTAAAATCCTGGCAGAGCGTTTCAGATCAGGGGCAGGGCAGTTGGGCTGGTCGTTAATGCCTTCCTCATCAGCGATACAGCCGATCATTGTCGGCGATAGTCAGGCCGCTGTTGCCCTCAGTAACGCACTGTTCGATGCCGGGTTTTTAGTCAGTGCCATCCGTCCACCGACCGTACCGCAGGGTAGCGCAAGGTTGCGTATAACCTTTTCGGCATTGCATGAAGAACAGCATGTTGATCGGCTGCTTGATGCTTTGGCCAGCGTAAAACCATGACCCAGCTTTATCAACGCATTTTCGGTAAGGGTAAATCGATTGTACTGGTGCATGGCTGGGCGATGCACAGTGGTGTGTGGCAGGATTTTGCCCGGCAACTGGCGCAGAGTTATCGTGTGACCTGCATTGATTTACCCGGTCATGGCTACAGTGAGCCATGCGATGATTTTAGCTTGGCAAATATCAGTAAAGCATTGGTGAACACGGTCGATGCTGAAAGCAGTTGCTGGTTAGGTTGGTCGTTGGGCGCAACTGTGGTTTTGGATGTGGCGGCGCGTTTTCCTGAGCGGGTTAATTCGTTAATTTTGCTGGCCGGCAATCCTCGGTTTGTGCCACTTGATTCTGAAACCGGCGATGACTGGCCAGGTATGGCGGTTAACATGTTCGATACGTTCAGCAATAGCTTACAACAGGATCATCTGGCAGCTTTGCCACAGTTTTTATCTTTACAGGTTTATGGTTCAGTTAATGCAAAAATTCAGTTGCTAAAGCTTAAGGAGCGATTATCTGAATGCGCTATCCCATGTCTGAATATTTTACAGTCAGGTTTGGCGTTATTAAGGCACGCTGATATGAGGCCGGTATTGGCAACATTGGATATTCCGGTTTCGGTCATACTGGGAGATAAGGATACGCTAGTGCCGGTCACCGTTGGCAAACACCTGCCCGATAACTATCCGGACATACAGGTCAATGTGCTTGAAAATGCCGGTCACGCCTTATTTTTATCGCATCAGCAAGAGCTGTTGGCGCTGGTTTCACGCGTTATGGATGAACGATGACAGTCTGTTTTAAGCTCGATAAAAGTAAAGTTAAACAATCTTTTTCCCAAGCTGTCCTGACCTATGACGACGTCACGCAATTGCAACGGAGTGTCGGCAAGGATTTATTGCAATGTATTGAAAACCCTTCTATAACAGGCACTTTGCTGGATTTGGGTTGTGGCACCGGTTTCTTAACGACTGAATTATTGGCGTTGTTGCCTTGCCAGCGCATGATTGCCCTGGACGTGGCGTTGCCTATGCTGCAGGCAACGAGAAACAAGCTGTCAACTGTGGAT